>JAHEZA010000394.1 GCA_023251335.1 Chitinophagaceae bacterium
AAGAAGAAGAGGGAAAATCGTTTCTAAAAGAATTAGCCGATATGGTTGCGCTTGCAATCCGCCCGTTGGTTTTAATATTTATTGTCAGCGCTTTTTTTTATGTTTTGATAGAACAAAGCATTATGAGCTGGCTACCGACTTTCAACAGCCAGGTACTTCATTTGTCCACAAGACTCAGCATCCAGATGGCCAGTATCCTGGCTATTTCCACAGCAATTGGACGGTTTATTGCCGGATTTCTTTTAAGAAAAATTCATTGGCTTAAAGTGATCGTTGCCTGTTTAATATTGGCGGGAGGATTAGTATTTTTGGTAATTCCGCTTGCATCTAAAATTCACATTAATTTAATAGATAGCTGGCTCGCAGCACCTTTTGTAGCCTATATGTTCCCTTTAATCGGCCTGTTGCTGGCTCCTGTTTATCCTGCTATTAATTCAGTTATTTTAAGTTCATTACCTTTAAGGCAACAAGGGCCTATGAGTGGATTGATTGTAATCTTTTCTGCTTTAGGTGGCACAACGGGTTCTATCATTACCGGGCATATATTTGAGGCATATGGCGGCCAAACCGCTTTTTATTTCTCGCTGATTCCGATAACAATTCTTATTATCAGTCTTATTTTTTTTGATCGTTTACAAAAAAAAGCGGCACCGGTTATCAGTTAAACGATTGCCCTTTAAAAGGAAACACCATGCAAATCAAAGACATTTTTTCTCTTGGAGAATTGTTTGAAAGAGTTCAGTTGGAAAATATTTTTCCTGATAATAAAACTTTTGTTGACTGTACTCCTAAAAAGGATCTTTCGTATATACATCTGCGTTACGAATCCGAAAAGAATGAATCTGAATTCAATTTGAAATCGTTTGTTCACCAATATTTTGATGAGCCATCAAACGATGCCCCGGACTTTAAAAGTGAAGCGAATGATGATGTGAGTGAGCATATTGAAAAACTCTGGGACGTTTTAACTAGGAATCCGAAAGACAATAATGATTCATTAATTAATCTGCCACATCCATACATTGTACCTGGAGGCCGGTTTCGGGAGATTTATTATTGGGATAGTTATTTTACAATGCTTGGCTTGCAGGTCTCCGGTCGCATTGACCTGATTGAAAGCATGGTAAATAATTTTGCGTGGCTCATTGATGAATACGGGTACATTCCGAATGGTAACCGGACTTATTATCTTGGAAGATCGCAACCGCCCTTCTTTGCATGCATGATACAATTGTTAAGTGAAGCAAAGCCGGATGGGAATACCTTAGTAAAATATTTGCCCTATCTTCAAAAGGAATATGATTTTTGGATGAACGGAAGTAAAAAATTAGCTGCTCAAAATCCATCAACGAACCGCGTCGTGTTAATGCCGGACGGAAGCATTTTGAATCACTATTGGGATGAGAATGATACGCCAAGGCCGGAAGCTTTTAAAGAAGATTCACAAGTAGCTGCGAGGGCAAAAAATAAAAAAGAAACATATCGCCATTTACGTGCCGCTGCAGAATCCGGATGGGATTTTTCGTCCCGATGGTTTAAAAACAAAGATGATTTTTCCACCATTCATGCTGCTGATATTATACCCGTTGATTTGAATTGCCTGTTAGTAAATCTTGAAAAAGCAATTGCTGGTGCTTATCAATTATCAGGAAATTTATCGGAAGCTGAAAAATTTGAAACGCTTGCTCACCGGCGCAAGGAAGCCGTTGAAAAGTATTGCTGGAATGAAATATCCGGATTTTATTTTGATTATGATTATATAGAAAACAGGCAAAAAGATTCGTTTACTGCGGCGGCGGCTTTCCCATTATATTTTGGAATGGCTTCCAAAGAGAAAGCAAATAGAGTGGCAAAAGTTCTTGAAGAAAAATTCCTGTCGCCCGGCGGATTGATCACTACAGAAGAATCAACCGGTCAGCAATGGGATGCGCCTAATGGATGGGCTCCTTTGCAATGGATAGCGATTAAAGGATTAGAAAGGTATGGCCACACAAAACTTGCAGAGATAATTGCTCATCGTTGGATGGATATAAATACAGGTGTTTACAAACGAACCGGCAAAATGATGGAGAAATACAATGTAGTAACTACGGGGCTAACAGCGGGTGGTGGTGAATATCCCGCCCAGGACGGATTTGGCTGGACAAACGGTGTTTACCTTGCTCTTGAAAAAGTAATGCAGGCAAAATGAATTTTCTATACTCTGTTAAATGGATGTCTTTAAATTCAATTGATTAATTGGGAATCGTATCATATAATCAATATTTTATGAAATGCCTATTAATATTTATCGAAATCGAAAACTAATAAATACGGGAATTGTTAGTATTCTATCCAAACATGGCATCGTTTCAATAAAAAAATTACAAAAAAATGATAAAAAAAAGTGAATTAACAAAAAGATAATCTTACCTTGCTTTTCGAAATTAAATTCAAACACACTTTAATTACTTGATTATGAAGAAAAAACTTCTGCTTGGCAGTGTCCTGCTGCTATTTTGTTTCATGCAATCGTTTGCGCAAGAACGAACCATTACTGGTAAGGTTACCTCCGCGGATGGCAACCCACTCGCTGGTGCCTCGGTTATTCTTGCAGGAAAAACCACCGGTGAAACTACCGCTGCTGATGGGTCATTTTCCATTAAGGTTCCGGGAAACACTAAGGATCTAAAAGTTAGCTTCGTTGGTTTTGAAACACAAACCATTCCGATAGCTGGCCAAAACAATATTTCAGTTTCATTGAAACCTGCCAACACGAGTTTGAATGAAATTGTAGTTACCGGTTATGGTACTCAAAGGAAGAAAGATATTACCGGTGCTGTTTCTGTGGTCGATGTTAAAAATCTTAAACAAATACCATCCGGCACCACTGAGGCTTTATTACAAGGTCAGGCCGCTGGTGTTACGGTTATCAATTCCGGCGTACCTGGGGGTGGCAGTAACGTAAGGATACGCGGTATTACTTCTCCAGGCAACAGTGATCCTTTAATTATTATTGACGGAGTTCAGGGAAGCATGCATGATTTAAATGTAGATGACATCGCTTCTATGCAGGTATTGAAAGATGCAGGGGCTGCGGCCATATATGGCGTAAGAGCTTCCAACGGCGTTATTATTATTACCACAAAAAGAGGTGGTTCAGGAAAGGCAACAATCAGCTACGATGGATTTGTTGGGACACAACGCCCGTTAGCAGATGGATTCAATATAGCGAACACATCAGAAACTGCAGATGTAATCGCGCGCGAGTTTTTCAATGACAGCCTTAAGCTGAATAACAAGCAATTCGGACCGGCTGGTGTTTTACAGATTCCTGATTATATCACACCAACCGGATTGGTAGGAACTTCTCCTATGACCGATCCGGCTACTTACGCTTTATACGATAATCAAATTACTAAAGCAAATAAGCAAGGTACCGATTGGTTTCACGAAATATTTAAGCCAGCTATCATACAGAGCCATACGGTTTCCGCCGCCGGGGGAGGTGATAAATCACATTACTATTTCTCTTTAGGATATTTTGACCAGCAGGGGACTTTGATCGGAACGTATCTGAAAAGATATTATGCAAGGATCA
>JAHEZA010000395.1 GCA_023251335.1 Chitinophagaceae bacterium
CATTTTTTGGCCCCATAAATACAGGAGCATGTAAGTAAGTGAAACCTTTTTCTTTCCAGCTTTTAGTTCGCTCTATTGCTCCTTTTGCAGAAGTAGTCGTGTGATCAATTATCATGGCTCCTTGGCGAAGTGCAGGTTCTGCCATAGCTAATACTTCGTTTACCGTATCATCATCTTTTAGTGTAATGTGAATCGTGTCTGCATCCTTTACGGCATCTTTTATGTCTTCAAATGCTTTGGCGCCATTAGTTTCGAGGGTTTTAGCTTTAGAGGCTGTTCTGTTCCAAACGTTTACCTGCCGGCCTTTCTGCAGCATGGCTTTTACAAAATTTGAACCGAGAAGGCCCATTCAAATAAATGCTTTCATAATGTTTTTTTTATAAAGGTAACTACTTTCAATTTTTTTGAATAAGGGTAAGAATTACAAAATCAAAACTTACCTTTTTTGTTTGTTTACTGTCATAAAAACAACCTGAACAATTCTTCATAAAGATTTAAGTTTGCTTCTTTAATTGATTCAAATTTTATTGTTATGAAAATAGCAACCTATAATGTAAATGGCATCAATGCACGCTTGCCCGTGTTGCTTCGCTGGCTTGAAGAAACAAAGCCTGATGTAGCCTGCCTGCAGGAACTAAAAGCGCCCATAGAAAAAATTCCGCAGCAGGCGATAAAAGACGCAGGATATGATGCAATTTGGCACGGACAAAAAAGCTGGAATGGCGTTGCCATACTTTCGCGGAACGAACCTCCCGAAGAGATAAGACGGGTGCTCCCCGGAGACCCGGAAGATATTAACAGCCGCTATATTGAAGCTAAAATAAACGGTATAATTATTGGCTGCCTTTATCTTCCTAACGGCAATCCTGCGCCGGGCCCTAAGTTTGATTATAAAATGAAATGGTTTGAAAGATTTACACAGCATACCGCTGAATTGTTGGCATCGGATGTTCCGGTTATACTCACCGGCGATTTTAATGTAATGCCTACGGAACTTGATGTTTACAAACCGGAGCGCTGGGTAAATGACGCATTGTTTCGCCCGGAAGTACGTGCCGCCTTCAGAACGATTACAGAGCAGGGATGGGTAGATGCCATCCGGAAACTGTATCCCGACGAAGTGATCTATACTTATTTTGATTTTTTCCGAAATGCTTACGCACGCAATGCCGGCTTGCGCATTGATCATTTTTTATTGAGCCAGCATTTTGATAATCGGCTTCTCGCTGCCGGTGTAAATCTTGATGTAAGAGGCTGGGAAAAAACAAGTGATCATGCGCCGGTATGGATAGAAGTGGCAGAAGGATAGGCTGTTTTTCCTGGCAGGAACAAATTTATTTGGTAAACATCAGCTCGGCTATCCTATAATAATAATTTGCGATAGCCGTTTATATTTCGATTGTAAAATACAAGATTTGAAGACTGCTTTATCAGATATTCTTCTACAAAAGGGTTTTATTACTCAGTCAGAACACGAAAATGTCCGGCGCGAACATCCCATTTCTGTTTATTGGGATTTGCGATCGCTTTTGTATCTCGGCGTTTTGTTGGTAACCACAGCCATAGGCATTCTTATTTATAAAAATATAGATACCATTGGGCACGGCGTGTTACTCATAGTTATTGCTCTTTTGGTAGTTACCTGCTTTGCTTACTGTCTTAAAAAATCCAAGGGATATCAGCACACGAAAGTAAATGTGTCAGCAATATGGCCGGATTATATTCTTTTGGCGGGATGTTTATTGTTGCTTACACTTGTCGCCTTTGCGCAATTTCAATATAATCTTTTTGGAAGCAGATGGGGCCTTGCTCTTTTTATTCCAATGGTTTTGTTATTTATTTCGGCTTATTATTTTGATCACCTCGGGGTACTAAGCCTGGCTATTACCAATCTCGCGGCATGGGCCGGCATCGCCATTACACCTGTTTCTGTGTTGCAGCAGAGTGATTTTAATGAAGAGAGGGTTATGTTCACGGGGCTGCTATTGGGTATTTTCCTGTTAGCTATATCTGTGTTGAGTCAATCCAAAAATATAAAGCGTCATTTTGCTTTTACCTACAGGAACTTCGGTGTACATCTTTTTTTTATTTTTTTGCTGGCGATTCTATTTTACTACGACCGGTTTTATTTACTCATCTTTTTAATCTTAACATCAGCATCATTTTTCTTATTCAAACGTTTCATCAAAGAAAACTCGATTTATTTCCTGGTGGTCACGATATTATATTTTTATATCGGATTAAGCTATGTTGCTGTGCGCATGCTCTCAATAGATTCTATGGGTGGCTTTTACGGCGTCATCCTGTATTTTATTTTTTCAGGCATTGGGCTGATAGCTGTTTTTAAAAGTTTACAAAAAAAATTAAAAGTCCAATGATCGCGTATTCTGAAAATGAGCTTTATAATTATCATGTTAGACACCAGGCCCACGGAGCAACTGAATCCGGCGACATCAGTATGGAAAGTTGTAAGCAAATTGAAGATGCTTATCCAACAAAATTATATACACCTCATTTTTTTATAGCAATTGCTGTTGGCTTGCTAACGATGATTGCTGTTGTTTTTACAGGCATCTTAACGTGGCTTCTCACCCAGGCTTATTCGTCATCCGGCATGGCAGTGTTGAGCGCCTTCATGACTGTCGCCTGTTATTCTTTTCTGGAATGGGCGGTAAAAAATAAAAACTATTTTAATGCAGGCATTGATAATGTATTGATGTCATTGGTACTCTTTTTTTCAGCAGGAGTCTTCCTTAGCTATTCTGATGATGTATCCTGGATATTATTCAATGCCTTTTTAATGCTGCTTGCCTTATGGCTCTGCCTTCGGTTTGTAGATGCTTTTATGGCAATTGTTTCCTGTGGCTTTTTTTTAACGCTTTGTTTTTTATTGTATTTGAAATCGGCACCGACGGCTGTTGAATATTTCCCTTTTGTGATAATGGGGATCATCGGAGTCCTTTATTTTTTTATAACCAAAGCAAAAAATAAAGTAAAATTTGTTTATGAAAAGTGTTTAATGGTATTGACTATTTTTTTATTGCTGGCATTT
This sequence comes from Chitinophagaceae bacterium, assembly GCA_023251335.1. Classification (GTDB taxonomy): domain Bacteria; phylum Bacteroidota; class Bacteroidia; order Chitinophagales; family Chitinophagaceae; genus Ginsengibacter. The sequence continues at coordinate 3,053 of JAHEZA010000395.1, forward strand.
TATGCAGCAGGAAATTATTGGGTAGTAAATCAATTACGATCTTCCATAACCCCGGCGCCAGGCCCAATAGGTTCGACAGGGATTTTCTGGATTTTCACTTTCTTAATACCAATAGTTTATATTGTTTACGGAATAATAAAAAAAGAAGTACTTCATCTTCGCATCGGTCTTTTATTAATTGCGATGACAGTCTTTACTTATAAATCTTATTATGCATTGTTGCCGGTAGAAATCGAAATGTTGATGTTGGGGCTGCTATTGATTGCAATTAGTTATTTTTTAATAAAATGGCTTACGGCAAGCCGACACGGATATTCTTCCCAAAGCATTGGTGACCGGCCTTCATGGAAAAACGCAGAGTCCCTTATCATCGGTGAGACTATGGGAGGCTTATATAAAACCGCTGAAAGTCATTTGATGGATGGTGGTAGCGGTGGAGGTGCTGGTGCTACAGGCCAATATTAAGAATACAAACGCATTCTGCCTTTCTTCCTGAAAAGGCGAGTGTTTTCAGTAGTTTAGTC
>JAHEZA010000396.1 GCA_023251335.1 Chitinophagaceae bacterium
GGTAAAAGAAAAAATAATTTGTTGAAAAATGTTGTCATCGTTGTTTTGTTAAACATATCAGGTTTAGTGTTTCTTTTCAATGGATGCTGTTTTATTTTGATGGTGTTGCTTCCACCTTGGAATGCTGTTGTTCTTCGTTAATCGCAGCAGCCAGTTTATCCTGCGCCTCCTTCTTTAACTCCGGTATAGATGCATTATCAGCCACACTTTTATAAGTGGCTTTCGCATTAAAATAGTCATTTTCTTTCAGATAGATATCGCCTAACAGGATGTACGATCTTGTTACCCAGTAATCATACGAGCCTGTAACTTTTATTGTCTGCATCGCTGCTTTTTCTGCGGTAGCAAGTTGATTGAGCGTATAATAACAATTGGCTTCTTCATACCTGGCTTCTGCTCCCCATTCCGACTTATTGATGGCGGCCACTTCTTTAAATGCTTTAATAGCATCATCGCATTGGTTGTTTACCTGAAGCGATTTCCCCAATACCAAATTAGCAATCGCCTTGTCGTCCAGGCTGATGCCCTTCTTGGTCAGGAGTTCCTTGGCCGTGTTGTTCGCTTCTGTGTAATCCTTCGTTTGATAATAGCTTCTCACCAAACCGCGCAGGGCTTCTAACTGATTATCAGGCGAGGTAGCCAGTTCAAGCAGCTTTGAAAAATAAACGGTAGCTTTTTGATAATTCTTTAATTCAAAATAATTGATACGCGCCGCGGCCAGGGCGGCTCTTTCGGCATAAGGGCTGTTGCCTTGTGCTACCACTGCTTCATAACCTGTAATTGCTCCCGCGAAATCCTTGTTCTTTACATAACATTCGCTCTTATAAAAATTAGCTTTTAATGTATAGGCACCCTGCGGATATGCGCTAAGGTAATTGTTGAACGCGTTGATAGCGCCGGCGCAATCATTGTTGGTAAATTTTAGTTCTGCCGAAACATACGTCAATGAATCCGCTTCAGAGACACTGATCACTTTTCCGGTTTTATTTACAAAATCAACATATTCATTTGGCTTGCCCATTTCTACATAAATATTTCTCATGTTATCAAGCGCTTCATTCGCCTCATCCGACTGCGGATATGAGTTCACTAATTTTTTATAGTTTTTTAAAGCGTTATCATTGTCACGCAGGTTGTAATAGGCAAGGCCCAGTTTCAAATACACTTTCGGATATTGAGCCGAAGCTGAATTTATCGTCAATACTTTATTAAGGTAAGGGATGGCTTCTTTAAAATTTTCCTGAACCATGTAAGCATTCGCAATTTGTAAATAAGCCTCCGGAACCAGGTCACTTTGAGGATAACGCTGTACGAGGGTATTAAAGGTTTTTATTTTTTCGGCGGAATTATTGATGCCATTGATAAGTGCTACCTGGTACAATGAATAATCGCCCTGGGATAATCCGAGGTTAATTACATTTTGATACATGCTTTTTGCCGTACTGTAATTTTTTTGCATGAAATGACAATCAGCCATACGCACATAAGCGTCTTGTTCCATTGTGGACGAGCTTGCCGAAATAGTGGAAGCTACCTGCTTGAAATTTGGGATCGCCTGGGTGTAATCTTCCGTTTCAAGATAACTATAGCCAAGCACGTACCGGGCATCCTTCGGATTTGCTTCGCCCTGTATGCCGCCAGACTTAAGATAATCGTTCGTATACCGGATGGCCTCTTCATAACGGGAAAGCCTGTACGAAATTTCACCCTTCCAGAAATTGGCGAAAGGCAACACCGGTCCTGCGTTGGGATCCCTGATAATTTTTGTAAGCAAATCATCTGCTTCGTTTAATTTTTGGCTATTGATATAATTCGTAGCCTGCCCAAATAAAATTTTCGGATATATTCGTTGCATCGTGGGTGTGGGTTGGCCCAATGAATTATATAATATCAGCGCTTCAGCATAATTATTGGTATTGGCCAGCAGCTTAATTACGATTTCTTTTGCCTCTCCGGCATATTCAGAATTGGGATAGCCCGCAAGAAATTGTTTCATCGAATTTAAGGCTACGTCCTGGTAGCCCAATTCGTAAGAAAGCTTGGCATAGTTGAACTTTGAAATTTCCTGTTGCTTAGGGTTGCTATTATTATCAGCGCCATACAGAAACGCGTTTCTCGCATTTTCTTTTTGACCGGTTTTTAGATAAAGCCCGCCAAGAAGATACATGGAGTTTTGCCCCAACGAATCTTTTTCATTGCTCAGTTGTTTAAAGCCTTCAATCGCTTTGTTCACCTGGCCGGCATCGTAGTAGCAATAGCTCAGTTCATACATCACTTCTTTGGAAACTTTGTCACTGTTGTTCACATAAGATTCTAACAAAGGCAATGCTTTCGAAAATTCTTTCTTCTCAAAATAGATCTGTCCTAATAAAAGGCTTACATCTTTGTTGTTAGCAATATCCACCTTGCCCAGATGGTTTTTTCCATAAGCCAGCGCCTTGTCTTTATCGCCCTGGAAATAATAGATCTGCGCGATATAAAAAGGTACAAGCTCGCTGTACTTGGGAACAGATTCTATTTTTTGAAACGATGAAAGTGCTTCATTATAATTGCGATCCTTGTAACTCAAATAGCCATAATAATAATTTGCATCTACATAATATTTGTTACCGGGCAATTGATGAATCTCGTTGAATAAAGGTTTGGCTTTATCAAACTCGTGGATATTAAAATAAGAATAGGCCAATTCAAATTTCGCGTCGGCAATCTCGTCGTTGCTCAGATTATCATAGCCCGCTTTTTCATAGTATGTTACCGCATTGGCGTAATCGTCTCTTTTAAAATAATATTGCGCCAGGTAAAAACTCATCAATTGCTGCCGGGGCAGGTTGTTGGCCGCATCAATAAAACGCCTTGCTTCTTCTGCCGCTACTTCGTGATCCAGCTTTAGTTCACAAACAATATAATAATAAGTAATGGCCGCATTCAGGTACGAATGACTGCTGGTTGTATTGTCCGGATATTTATCCTGCAATGGTTTTAATAACGGGTAGGCAAGACTGTACTGGCCCTTGATAAAATAATCTTTGGCATCTTTAAAGTCTTTTTCCGGATCTGTAACATGATAGTTGGGCTGCGCAAAACACGACGCAGATATAAGGAAATATAGTACAGGAAGAAAAATACGCGTCATCAATTTTACAATTTTATTTTTCATAATTGAATTAAAGGCATCAAATCATTTAGTGTATTAAAATACAATTCTTTTATGCGGCGCAAAAGTACAAACACCGTTCCGCAATTAACTTCTTCAAAAAAGGTACGTCCAAAAATATTTGAATGAACTGAAAAACAATTTAAATTGCACGAATCTTTCGTTAACACAATTGTAAATTAAATTATGAGTAAATTTATTTCGACCAAATATTCTAATGGGGCTTTCAATTTTGGCATGTTCGTTTTGCGGGTAGCATCCGGGCTTTTACTGGCGCATCACGGTTATCAGAAGCTTGTAAAGTTCAACACCCTAAAGCATTCTTTTATGAATTTTATGCACCTGAGTTCAACAATGTCTTTAACACTGATAACATTTGCGGAGTTGGTCTGCGGAGTCCTGTT
>JAHEZA010000397.1 GCA_023251335.1 Chitinophagaceae bacterium
GTAATAATTTTTCTTATCTCTGCCACGGAATTATAATTGCCATGCTGCTGACGATATTGAAAAATAGCATTGGCCATATTGTATTTGATATAAGGGTGCAACTTCATTTCTTCTATGGTGGCTGAATTAATATTTATCTTTTTTATTGCTTTACTGTCGGCAACCAGGTAAGGTTTTATTTTTTGAAAAGTGGAATCCGGTAAAAAATAAGTTTCACTTATTTGGTCAACAGAATAAAATCCTCCCAGTTTTTCTCTGTAAGAAATAATTCTTTTGGCCAGCTTGCTCCCGATTCCGGGCAATGCGATAAACGCTGAAGTGTCAGCCTCGTTGATATCTGTTTTGAGGTTCACGGAGTTTTTTGAAAAACTTTTCTTATCAGCATATTCTTTTTGCTCGTAATGGGGATATTCTTTTTTGGCTTCTTTTATAGAAACATATGGAATCAACCTTTCCACGTCCTTTTGGCTTATACCATATATTTTTTTGATGTCTTCTGGCTTGTAAAATTTTCCTCCTTTAGCAATGTATTTTTGAATCGTTTCGGCAGTTCGTGGCTTTATGCCAAGCCTTATCCAATCTGCAACAGATGCGGTGTTTGGGTCAAAGAAAAAAACTTCCGGTTTTGAAATATATTTTCCGGGGGATGGCGTATAATCATTGTAATATCCATCGTCAAATTTATTACCGTTAGCCTTTTTTAATGATGTGTCGTATCTTAACTGCGCAATCTCTTTTGCAAACTGAGAAGCATCTGTTTTTTCTTTTTTAGTAAAATAGGGAAAGAAAAACGGAAGAATGATCAGCAATAAAATAATTGCAACAATCGAAATGATTCCCCACCTTTCTTTTTTTGTGAAACTGAAATAGTCTTTTAAAAACTGTTGCCACATAGCGGTTAGTTTTAAAAGTAAGTTACTATTTAGATTTTAAAGAAGTGCAAATTGGGTAATAATTATTTGTACTGAAGAAACGACAAAATTTGTAAAAGGCAACACCACACTTTCCAGCAAACAAACAAATACTGAAGATTTTTATTTTCCCTTTTCGATAAATACGGTAACGTCTTTTACCATTTTGTTATCCAAAGGCATGTCTCCGTCAGTATAAGTTTTATTCTCATCAATACAGTCTTTTCCCGCGTTTTTCATTGTATGCGACATGAAAGGAATGATATCCAATGCGCTCTTCTTATTCGCCTCGTGCAGATTTTCAGCATCTTCGATTTTTACCTGTATGTCGCAGCTTCCCTGTAAAATAAGTATCGGGCATTTAAGTTTTTTTATTTCGTCCTGGGGAGAATATTTCAGCCAGGAAACCAGGTAAGGTTGTATGGATTTTCTAAAAAGAGGCGCCAGTCCTTCAGGAATATTATCAACTTCTTTCCCCTGTTTTAGCTGATTAAAAATCTGAGGAATTTGTTGCTTTACTGAATCGGGTAACGGTTGCCGTTGCATTTGTTCATTTAAGATCACATCAATCGGCCGCCCTGCGCCGGCTAAAGAAATATAACCTTTCACTTTCTTTTTTTGTGAGGCAAGCATTCCAATCAGCGAACCTTCGCTGTGACCAATAAAATAAATATCTTTAAACCCAAGAGAGTCGTGCAGAAAATCAAATATTTTTTCGGCGTCTTTTACATAATCGTCAAATACAATATCCTTCTCTTTAAAATCAGCAGATGCGCTTTTGGCAATGCCTCTTTTGTCATAACGAAAAGTGGCTATGTTTTGTGAATCCAAACTATGAGCAAGCATTTTATATTCGTTGGTTGGGCTTGCTATGGTGCTGTTTCCATTCCGGTCGGTCGGCCCCGAGCCCGCAATGATAATTGCTATTTTTTGTTGATTATTTTTTGAAAGCAATGTTCCATAAAGCGTGCTTCCCGATGCAGAGATAATCGAAATTTCTTTTTCTCCGGGATATACGGAAACTATTTTTTCGGCTTCACCATTTCCTTTTTGCCTTGAAAAATTTAGAGGCATTTTAATTCCTCCCTGTTTCCAAATTCCGGTTATCGAGTCAGCGTTTATGAAAGCGCCATCGTAGGAGCTGGCAACCATTTTTATACCAAGATGAATGCTGTCTTCTTTTAATTCAATACCACTAAACGGAAGGCCTATAGCATTCTGCTTCGGACTGTCCCATTTACCGTCAATCTTTCCTGAATCGTCCTTTTGAAAATGAAATATTATTGGAAGATGGTTTCCACTTACCTCAATATTTCCTTTCCAGTCACCGGCAATATTTTGGGAAAAGAGGAAAGAATTCAGAAGCATAAACAGAAAAGAAATGGCTACATGTTTCATCGTATAAAGTTATTGATTGCCATACAAACTTCGTACAATAAAATAACTTTAATTCGCAAAAACCTTTTTCAAAATATCGGTAACTCTGGCGGCAGGATCTTTTCGGATAGTTAATTCTTCCTGGGCTACATAGTAGAATACTCCATCAAGCGCTTTGCTGGTCACATAACTGTTTATGTCTGTATCGACCGGGTCTTTTGAAAAGCGATTGTAGTTTGTAAATACCTGGTTCCAGTATTTAGCCGCATCGAACTTTTTCAGCGAGGTTTCTATCACAGGCATAAATGCATCGGTAAGTTGAGGTGTAGTTGTTTTTCTTAAATAGCCGGTAGCGGCAGTATCAGCGCCTTTAAGAATATTAAGCGCGTCTGTAACCGTCATTTGCTTAATGGCTGATAGAAAAATAGGCGCGGCAGATTTGGAAGCATCTTCGGCGGCGCGGTTCAGGCTTAACTCTGCGTCATCCACCAATTTGCCCATACCCAACATGCGCATTTTATTCTCCACGTCCCGGATTTGTTTTGGCAATAAAATCTTTACGGCCGCGTCCTTAAAAAATCCATCAGTAGCAGAAAGTTTATCACCACTTTTTTGGGCACCAAGGGATAAGGCCTCTTTTAACCCAGAAACAATTTCATCAGTAGATAATTTTGCCGAAGAAGATTTTTTTGAAAATAAGGAACTGCCTTTTTTGAATAGATCATTGCCCATTTTGCTAACTGAATCCACTTGAGCAGAAAGCGAATAAGAAAATAATATCAGGGCCGATAAAGTAAGTAGTTTTTTCATAGGTACTTTTAATGTTACTGTTTCAAATGTAGATAGGATTCAATAATGTTTTTCAATAAACGCCGAAATGGACCTTTTTTAACACAAATTTTTTAGGATAAAAGAAAACATTCCGATTTGAAAAATCACTAAACTAACGCTTACATTTTCACTTTATTTCATTAAAGGCGTTAAGGTATTTGTCAATATAAAGTTCTTTTGTTTTGAACTTGTATTGCATGATGTATCGCGGATGTTCGAGTGCAATAATTTTTTTAAAGAATTGATATTTTTCATTTACTTTTTTTAGAAACTTTTCGTTTTTTCCTGTTCCAAAACAAAAACACAAATCAGTACTGATGCCAAAACTAATTTGTGTTTTTATGTTTTTAATCATTGCATCATAAACCGCTTCGCTAAGTTCTTTGCTGTCGTAATAATTATAATTTACTTCCTTCCCCTTCTCATTCGTAGCGGT
>JAHEZA010000041.1 GCA_023251335.1 Chitinophagaceae bacterium
ATCCCTGCTGCTTGTGAAAGGGCGGCAAAAATAAGAAAAGATTTGTTAATTACCGCTACTGATTTTGTGAAATTTCTACTTAAAAGAAATCCGGATAATAACTATAGATTCACGTGCCTGGAATTTACTTTTTCACCAAAAAAGATTTCCGAATGCTTATCAAAATCAGATGGAGCGTCTGTAGTAAAAAATTGCAAATTCCTTTGTTTACTACACCTTGCTTCCATTTCAGGATGTCGTTTCAGATAATCTGCAAGGCTGCCAGCCACTATCGGCCCCTGCGATACCACTTTTATGTTTTCCGGCAGAAATTGATTTATTTTTTCAAGAAGCAATGGATAATGTGTACATGCAAGCAGGATGGTATCTATTTTCGGTGATTTGTTCAATAAAATATCAATATCTTTTTTTATAAAATAATCTGCTCCACTATCGGTGTATTCGTTATTTTCTACCAGCGGTACCCACATCGGGGAGGCGTGCTGATACACTTTTGCATCCGGGAAAAAATTCGCTATTTCTATCAGGTACGAATCGGATTGCACCGTTCCTTTTGTTCCCAGAATTCCTATATGCTTTGATGATGAATAATTGCCGATAATTTCAGCAGTAGGTCTGATCACGCCCAGCACTCTTTTTTCAGGGTGATGAACAGGAAGGTACTTTTGCTGAATGGTCCTCAAAGCCTTGGCCGAAGCTGTATTGCATGCAAGAATGATTAACGGGCAGCCTTGTGCGAACAGCCATTTGACGCATTGCAACGTATAATCATAAACCGTTTCAAAGGATCGTGCTCCATAAGGCGACCTGGCATTATCGCCGAGATAGAGATAATCATAATCAGGTAATAATTTTTTTATTTCCTTTAGAACGGTAAGGCCACCATAGCCGGAATCAAAAATACCAATTGGAGCGGAAGTGATCATTTATCAAAAATAAACAAGCCACTCCAATTAAGGGAGTGGCTTGACAAATTATTTGCTTTTTATTATTTCCCGGGAGCAGCAGCCGGAGGGGTTGTTGCGGGTTCTTTCAAGCCAAGCTTCTTCATTACCAATGGGCCTAAATCATTTGCGGGTGGCATTACTATTAATGCTTCTCTTGGCATTACGTAAGTGTAACCATTTTCTTTGGCTACTGATTCGATAGCCTCCTGCAATTTTTTCTGTATCGGAACAGAAAGTTCTTGTCTTTTTTGTGCAAAATCGTTTTGAATTTTTTGCTGTTCGCCAGATAGTTCCTGGCTTTGCTTTTGTAATTCGTTTCTTTTCACTTCTTTAAGACTTGCGTTCATTGTGGCTGAGTCTTTAATAAATTTTTGTAACGATTCATTAAAAGCATCCTGCTTGTCTTGCGCATTTTGATAAAGTGATTGCTGATACTGGTCTAATTGCTTTTGAATCGTTGCAGCTTCAGGCATTAGCTGTATTATTTCATCTGCACTGATGTAACCAATTTTTTGAGCATTTGTTGTCGTGGTAAATCCGAATATTCCGGTAGAAATACAAAGGACGATGAGAAATTGTTTCATGTTTGTTTTAAGGTTTGATTTATATAAAGTGTTCAAAATTATCTTTTAGGCTGCACCTGTTTTTTTGTTTTACAATTATTTAACACCCAATTCTTTCAACACATCATCACTCTTGTCCAATTTTGGGTCGGCAAATATAACGGTAATTCCATCACTTTTATCTAAAATGAAATCATATAATTTTGTAGCTGCCAGCTTTTGAATAGCGTTGTAAACCTTATCCTGAATGGGTTTTATCAGTTCTTCGCGCTTTTTAAATAAATCGCCCTCGTAGCCAAATCTTTTTCGTTGCAGATCGCGCACCTCTTTTTCTTTATTATAAATTTCATCTTCCCTTTTCTTCTTCAGTTCATCACTGAGCATCACTTTTTCTGCATCGTACTCCTTATACATTTTGTCCAGGTCAGCTGATTTTTGATCTATTTCCTGTTGCCACATCTTACTGAACTGATCCAATTTCGTTTGCGCGTCATTATATTCTGGTAATTTATTAAGAATATACTTTGAATCAATGACTGCATAGCGTTGCGAAAAGGCACTTCCTGCAAATGCAAACAACGTGAAAAAAATAAATAGCAATTTTTTCATGATAAAATATTTTTTAGATTACTGTTTTATAAGTTTTCCTCTAATTTAAACATATAACAGTAAACGAACAAATACCCGAAATTTCTGTTTAAACTGATGATGTAACAATTGTTATTCTGGTTCCTGGCCTAACATGAAGGTAAACTTGCCTGCTCCTTTGAAGCCTTGACCCGGCTGCATTCTGTCAATACCGATTCCATAATCAAATCCAAGCAAGCCAAACATGGGCAGATAAAAACGCGCGCCAAGACCGACAGATCTGCGCAATTTGAATGGATTATACTCTTTAAAACTATACCATCCGTTAGCCGCTTCAAAAAATGCAAGTCCATAAATAGTACTACTTGCAGCGGTGCTAAATGGATAGCGCATCTCTACAGTATATTTATTGAATATCGTAAAAAATTCAGTGGCCTGGCTTATGTCGGGATTTATTTTCGGATTTGAGGTCTGGTACACCGGGTATCCCCTGTGAGCAACAATGTCGTATCCTAATATGCCATAGTTATTACTTAGCCCTGCATCACCAAGTTGAAAACGGCCAAAAGGCGATGCAAATGCGTGTTCGGAATATTTACCTATAAACCCATATTTTGCGGCACCATAAAGTATAAACTGCTTATTGTGCTCCGCTCCATGTGCCTCTCCTATCGGCACATAGAATTGTGCTGTAAAGCGTTCTTTATGATATTCGATCCAATCATATTGCTTAGTTACAGGTAAAGCGGTTCCTCCTCTGAACAATGAATATGGCGGCGTCATTTCTGCGCTGAATATGAAATTAGATCCTCCTGTAGGGAAAATAGGGTTTGGTCCTGCCGAACTACGTGCAAGCGTAATCTTTAAGTTTGCGTTGTTAGACGTTCCATTATAAAGTCCCGGAATAATATTGTAATTTTTAAGCCTGTATTGCAAAAAGTTTACCTGGTAAACCAGTGTAAAAAAGTCATCCGGCCATCTCAATTGTTTTCCGAGTGAAAGACTGAATCCAACTGTTTTAATAAAGGAAGAATCCGAAAACCGCTTGTCATAAGCTCCCGTTTGGGGATTATAAGCATTGGCATATTTGGTATTATAGTAACTAATGGTAAACGGATTCCTTTTTTTACCACCGAGCCATGGTTCCGTAAACGAAACGTTATAAGAACGGAATTGCTTGCCGTTACCCTGAGCTCTTAAGCTTAATCTTTGTCCATCGCCCACGGGCAAAGGATCCCAAGCCTTCTTGTTAAAAATATTGTAGATTGAGAAGTTGTTAAAGGTGACGCCTAAAGTACCCGTGAGGCCGATGCCGCCCCCAAAACCTGCAGAAAGTTCCAATTGATCAGATGATTTTTCTTCAAGGTTCCATGTAATATCCACTGTTCCATCACCTTGGTTTGGAACGATACCCGGATTAATTTTTTCAGCATCAAAATATCCCAATTGTGAAAGTTCGCGTTGTGTACGGATAATTTTCTCACGACTGAATTTTTCTCCCGGAATGGTACGTAATTCACGCCGTATTACATATTCCTTAGTTTTATCATTGCCGGCTATTTCCACCTTTCCGATAGTAGCCTGGGGTCCTTCTATAATACGTATTTCATGATCTATCGTGTCATTATAAACTGCTGTTTCTACAGCGTGTATCTGAAAAAATAAATAACCATCATCCTGGTATTGGCTGGAGATATCTCCACCCTGTGCCGAAGGTGTTACACCCAATCTTTTATTAAGGGTCTCCGCATCATAAATATCTCCTTTCTTAATTCCCAGGAACAAACTCAATATAGAATCAGAATATTTGGTGTTTCCTTTCCAGGTGATATTTCCGAAATAATAGCGATGTCCTTCAGATAATTTGATAGCCACATCCATATTTCCGTTAGCAACAGAATAAGTAGTATCGGCTACTATAGCCGCATCTCTGAATCCAAGCGAATTATAATAATCTAGTATTTTGCTTTTGTCTTCGAGGTATTTTTTCTCATTAAATTTCGCAGAGCTGAATAATTTAAAACGGAAATATGGATCAATGAGGTCTTCCGTTTTAGATGGGAAAAGATAACCGTTCTGACCAAGATATTCATGGAAAGTGAGATGATTATTTTTGGTGGTGTCGTACACATTAATGTCAGGCACGGGATATAAAGTAAACTTGCTTTGCTCATGAGTTCCTTTCATCTTCTTTTTTATTGTCCGATCAGAAATCGAATCATTCCCTGCGAGGTAAATATTATTAATTCTTACTTTCTCATTTTTATTGATTATAAAAAGAAGATTTACCGCGTTGTCTGCTTTTGTATCTTTTTCCTCGTTGATCTTTACATCTACATTTCTAAATCCTTTATCGACATAGAACTTTTTAATCATTGCCACGGATGAAACTTTAAACCCTTGGGTAACCCGGGTTACTTTTCCTTTTTTTATGTCAAGTTTTTTGGTAAGGTCATCTGTTTCGGTCTTACTGATACCTTTGAATTTGAAATTAGAAAGAATAGGCCTGTCTGTAATATGTATTTCTATGGAAAGATCGGTTCCCTTAAGATCAGTCAAATAAATTTCTACATTAGAGACAAGGTTCTGTTTCCACAAGTTGGTGATCGCATTAGAGAAATCATCACTGCCCGGAAGTGTGAGTTTATCGCCTATAGCAAGGCCAGAGATGGAAATGACAAGATTTGGATCAAAAGTAGTCCCGGAAACAGCTATATGAGAAAGGGTATATTGTTTCGGAGTTTTGGAATTAAAAATATTTTCAAGTTCCACATTTACCGAGGAAGGGATCGTATCGGTGACAGCAGGAGAAAGCGGTACAGAGTCGTTTTCAATGTGACTTATCGAATCCTGAACAATTTGTGCAGAAGCTATAGTTGTGGCAGTGATAGTAATAGCTACCAAGAATAGGATCTTGTAGATCTTCAGCATTAAAATCGATTTTTTAATAGGGCGGCAAGTTAAATTTCAATTCTTAAAAGTTTTTGTTAAATCGGCCTGGTAATGCTCAATGCTAAAGACAAAGTCCGAAAGCTCAATGCCGAAAGGCTTAAAGCATAGATCTAAAGCTGCTCACTGATCTTGCCAAATCGCCTTTCCCGGTTTTGATAGTCCAGAAGCGCTTCGTATAAATTTTCCTTTCTGAAATTGGGCCATAATGTATCTGTGAAATACAATTCGGAATAAGCCAGTTGGTATAATAAAAAATTACTGATCCTATATTCACCACTTGTCCGGATCATTAATTCCGGGTCAGGAAAATTGGCTGTACATAAGTATTGTTTAAATAAATCATCACTAATTTCTTCGAGTGAAAGATTGCCGCTTTTTATTTCCTTCCCGATCTCTTTTACAGCATTACAAATTTCCCAGCGGCTGCTATAGCTTAATGCCATTATTAAATTTAACCCCGTATTGCCTTTAGTGTCCTCACACGCTTCGTTCAGTTCGTTTAGAGCATTTTCGGGAAGCATCCCTATATTTCCAATTACATGCAGACGAATGTTATTTTTATTGAGTGTAGGAACTTCATCGCGTATTGTTTGTACTAATAATTCCATTAATCCTGTGACTTCATCTTTTGGACGGTCCCAGTTTTCTGTGCTGAAGGCATAAAGAGTCAGGTAGCCAATTTTTAATTCGGCGCATCCTTCCACAATGTTCCGTACACTTTCCACACCGTTAAAGTGGCCATAAAGCCGGTTTTTGCCTTGTTCTTTTGCCCAGCGTCCATTGCCGTCCATTATGATAGCAATATGGCTTGGGAGTCTTTCAGGAAGTAATTTTTCTTTTAAACTCATGGTGGTAAAAAAAGGAAGTCAGGCTCTCGCCGGCCTGACCAAAACAAAAGTAAGAAAATTGTTTATACCTTTTTGGTAAAAAAACGTTTTATGGTTTGGCGCTTGGGCAACGGTAAGAAGTAATGTTAAAAGCTATTCCAAAAACAGCCGTTGCATATTGGTCTTTTTGCTTGCTAAAGCCTCTTTGCCGACCCTCAATTCCTATAGGAGTACCAGTTTCATAGGATCGGTCTTGCATAATTCCCGCGATAGATTTACCACCGGCCGTTGAAGGAAATTTATCAATTCCTACATAAGTGGTACTCACATCATCCAGGTAATCGGTAGTTGTAAAACGTTGCGTAATTTCAAAAGAAAGATTTATGTTATCGTTGATGGCGTATTTTACACCAAAGCCAATGGGAAAACACATGGCGATACTTCCGTACTCTTTTCGTCCCTTATAAAATGTCTGGCCTTCTGTATGCAATGGCCTTAAATATTCTTTTTGGTTTTGATAAAAGGCATAGGGATCGTAACTAAAAAATCCGACACCGATTGTTGCATAAGGGGTAAAACAATGCTCCCTATCACTCGGGATAAATTTAAAAAAATTGAAATCTCCCTGCACGGTCAATTCAAAAACATTGCTGTTAAAGCTCAGGTTTCTGCGTTGATCGTATGTATTTTTGCTATATGTATCGCTATACCCCAGCAGAGCGTAGTTTCCAGAGAGGCGAACTGCGGTATAATTTCCAAATTGTTTCCTGAAAAAAGCACCAAAAGCGACTTTTGGGCGATTGATTGCACCGCGGTTATTAAGATCACCAAAGTAATGTGCTAAACCGGCCGTAATTCCAAATTCTCCTTCCTGAACGTATTCTTTCATTTGTGCATACCCACTGAAAGTAAATACAAACGAAATGATTAACAGAGCGATAATTTTTTTCATAAAGTATCGTAAAAATAAACGAAAGTTAAAAGAACGAACAATAGCGGTGAATATTTAACAAAGTTAAAATTTTTAATTTCTCTTATCAAGTCCCCACGATAACTTGTTCCTGAGGGTTTGAAGAAAATTATTTTCATTCAGCCTGACAAGGTTAATATTAAAAACTTCTTTTCGAACGGCGAGGAGTACTTCCTTGGAAGCTATTTCCCTTCTGCTGTCTAATGTGCAAAGAAATCCATCCGTACGCCCTTCTACTTCAAAAGAAATAATCGAATTATCAGGGATCACCAGCGGTCGTATATTTAGATTATGGGGTGATACGGGCGTTATTACAAAACTCGCGGAATCGGGAAACACTACAGGGCCATTGCAACTAAGAGAATAGCCGGTAGATCCGGTGGGAGTGGCCACAATGAGGCCGTCAGACCAATAAGTATTCAAAAATTCACCATTTAGATATGTATGGATTTTTATCATCGGTGAAGTATCTTTCTTGTGAATTGTAAATTCATTTAGTGCATAACAACATCCTCCAAAAAGCGGCATATTGGCGTCCAGATGCAAAAGAGACCTTTTATCTATAATAAACGTGCGCTTTACCAATGCTTCCAGGGCACTATGTATTTCATCCCTGCCGATGCTTGCCAAAAAACCAAGCCTTCCATAATTGACACCCAGTATTGGAATTTTTTTATCTCCTACAAAAGTGATGGTATCCAGCAAAGTACCATCTCCTCCCAGGCTTATAATAAAATCTATTTCATTTAATAATTCTTCGGGGCTATTAAATGTAGAATAAGCATGTAAAATATCGATTGAAGAATAAAACTGGTTAAAGAAATCCTGGTAAATTACGGGCTCAATATTATAATGAGAAAACTCGGAAAGCAAAACTTTTAACCCTTCTGATTGTTCCGATTCTAATCCACGGCTATAGATAGCAATTCGCATATTTATTCAGCTTAAAATGTAATCCGTACCTACAAAGAAACATTATACTTAGGAGGCGGCAATAATTTTTTTCAATTCATTGCCGGCGGCTGATTAATCAGCCAAAACAATTAAATAAAAATATCGGAAATATGTTCGTTTACTGAATGTGCAGAGAGCGTGCGGAAATTAAATATGAAGATAATTCATCAGATTCTGATAATTAGCGCTTACTTCACTCTCAAACGATTCATCACCATTAAAGTAGGCTATGCTATATTCATATCTTTCGAAAGAAGCAATGATTGTGCTAATTTCTCTCGTGTTCAATTGTAAGGTAACTTCAAGTAGTTCTGGCACCGAATGAGGCGACACATTCAAATGTAAAATACTGGCCCCATCGCTTTCCACGATACCATTAATTTCAGATAGACTAAAACGTACCCGCTCAATTTCAAGAACGATCATAGCACCATATTCATTGGAACCGCTAAAATTGCCCAACGCAGTTAAAAGCGCGCCTGAAGAAATAGTCCCGAGCATCTCGTTTTTTTCATTAACTACCGGGATCACGTTGGCGTCATATAAATTAGCAATGTTCGCAGCCTTTAAAAAATGACTGGTCGCGTTTACGCCAACAATAATAAAACTTTCCTGAAACCTGTCTAACGTAGTAAGTTCCTTATTTTCTTCTTCATTAATAGTACTTTCTTTTATTAGTCCAAGATATTTGCCTTCCGAAACAACGGGAAGATTGCTGGCTTTAAATTCTGTCATCAGATCTAAAGCTTTGGTCACCGTGTCATTCGGGTGCAGCGAAGGAAATATATTATCGGCAAGTTGTAACGCTGTCATTTTCCATAACTTTTTTACTGCAGAAAAAGAATCAATTATAAGAAAGACAAAATAAATCAACGAATAGTTGCAGCAGGTATTTTTAATTTTGTAAGAAAAGCACCGAGAATTTTATTAAATTCATCCGGAACCTCCATCATGGGAGCATGGCCACACTTATCTATAAAATGTAGTTCGCTGTTCGGGATCAGCTTATTAAATTCTTTGGCCACAAAAGGTGGCGTAATCGTATCGTTATTTCCCCAGATAAGGCACGTAGGCTGTTTTATCTGGCTCAGTTCATCACCGAGATTATTGCGAATGGCTGACTTTGCCAGTGAAATGATTTTAATAACTTTCAAACGGTTATTAGTAATTTCAAAACACTCATCTACCAATTCGTCGGTAGCCATTGCAGGATCGTAAAACGTAAGCTGCGTTTTTTTCCGGATATATTCCTTATCGCCCCGCTTAGGATAACTATCGCCCATTCCATTTTCAAACAATCCTGAACTGCCGGTAAGAATTAATGACTTAACTCTTTCAGGATTTTTTAATACATATACCAACGCAACGTGGCCGCCCAAAGAATTACCCAACAAATGAATATGATCATAGCCGCGGGTCTCAACAAATTTTTTTACAAATTTCTGCAACCCACCAACCGTTGTATGCAACAAGTCTAACTCAAAAAGAGGCAACATTGGCACGATCACTTTATGAGTCTTTTTGAAATAATCAATCAGATGAGAAAAATTGCTTAAAGCTCCGAAGAGGCCATGAAGCAATAGCAAAGGCTCCCCCTCTCCTACTTCCAGGAATTTATATTTTCCCTCCTGCATTAATTCATATTCCATAGTAAAATAAATAAGCAATTTTTTGTGCCTTAAATAATTGCTAAAATAAATGTTTCTGTTCAAAAAAACAGCTAAATAATATCAATGCCAATTTTACGATACCAATTTGTGGCCTATATTATCAAAAAAAATTTCTAATTCTGAAAATAACCCTTTAAACACTGGTAGCATTTTACCAAGACTATCAATGACTTTTGGCCCCCAGGGAGATACAAAGTTATACACATGGGAATTAGCGATTGTTTCAGGGTTTAGCATAAAGGTTTTTGTGCCAAAGAAAAGTAAAACACTGAAAATAATAGTGTAAAGAATGATGTACAGAATGATGCCTCCTAATTTATCTGCCCAGCCCAGCATCACCATGCTAACCGCTTTCTTGAGAATGCTGGCGCCCAAATTGACCAACAAAACCACTATGGTAAAAACCACGGCGAAGGCAATGACCGGTAACCATTTGCCTGAAATGCCCGTGCCCGATTCTAAGTGATGTGCTACAAGAGATGAAAGCTTCAATGCCGCGGCCAGTCCGATGACAAACGCGATAAGAGAAAAAATACCAACGATCAAACCTTTGCTGTAACCTTTAAAAACTGCGATGACCATTAAAGCAAAAAAAACAACATCTATACTCATCTTCCTATTGATTTAACAGCATCGAGCCTTCGGCTTTAAGCGTCAAGCCTTGCCTGCAAGTAATTCCTTTACAATTCCCGAAATTGTTTTTCCATCAGCTTTCCCGGACAATTGTTTATTTGCAGCACCCATCACTTTGCCCATATCTGCAGGCGATGAAGCACCTGTTTCGGCAACAATTTTTTGGATCAATTCTTTTAATTCTTCTTCGCCCAATTGCTTTGGCAAAAACTTTTCTATAACGGCGATTTCTTCACGTTCTCTTTGTGCAAGGTCTTCACGATTTTGCTTCTCATATATTTCCAATGAGTCTTTTCTTTGCTTCACCAACTTTTGAAGAAGTTTGATTTCGTCCTCTTCTTTTATTTCTCCACCGGCCCCTTCAGCAGTTTTTGCAATAATGATGGCCGACTTGATAGCGCGTAAAGACCTCAGCGACTTTTCATCTTTGGCAAGCATGGCCGCTTTTAGGTCCGTCATCACATTTTGTTCTAACGACATAATTCTAAATTATAAAATGATAAATTAAATGAATCAGCAAAAGGCTTACAATTGTTCTGACTTTTCTTTTTCCAAAAACTTTTTATGAAATGCTGAAGCAAATTTTTTAATATCATTAGCAAGTTCATTCTGCCGGGTGGCCCTTTGAAAGGTATCGGCCATTGTTATAAACACCTGGAAATAGAATTCGGCCATTTCATCCGTCATCATTTCTTTGGTCCAAAGGTCTATTTTTAATGCCGATTTATCTGCACCATCCCAAAAGGCTAAAAGCATTGCCTTCGCAATCTGTTCTTTTTCTGCGCCGCTGCCCTCTGCGGTCCAGCTTAATTGATATGGAACTTTCTCAGCATCCAGTTGCACCTTGATATTTATATTCGATTCTGTCATAATTGGATGCAAATTTAATACTATTGGCTTTAATACGGTTTGTTTTGAGCGGCGTTCAGGCTGCAAGGATAAGAAAACAATCAGGGCAGTAAACGAAGTTTTATTTAATATTTTTGTTTTACCCGTTTTACAGAAATAATAAAACTTGAAATGCGGAGTTACTAATAAAAATACAAAAATGAATATTTACATTCCCTGGGGACTAATGGCCA
>JAHEZA010000398.1 GCA_023251335.1 Chitinophagaceae bacterium
ATCTTGTCCCTGGCGCTGTGCCCATGATGGCTTCGCTATGCAGAAAGTAATAATGAGAAACCCGAAAAGCTTTTTCATTTTTGGCATCCGTTTTTGGTGATTGTAAATTAATCAATAGTTTTTGAAATCTGATCAAATCAATGATTGAAAAACCTTGCTGGAAATTAGAGGATGAAGGCGAATTTTAAAATTGGAATGGTTTGACTAATTTTCGTTATTGGCGAATCAGTAAACCAATAAATATTGATGATTTTTATTTTAAGGTAAATGGTATTTACTAATATTTGATTATTGTCTATTCCGTTTCTCGTCTTCCACCCTCATTACTTCTTCTTTAAATTCTTCAGACATCTCCAGCACTTTTATATAAAACGAGGCAATTAATCTTAGATTTTCATCTTCATAAAACTCTGCATGGGCATAATCCCTCAAATGCGGATACCCGGTTAATTCGCAAAGGGCATTTATCAACGTGACCAGTTCACTCACATCCTGCTCTGTATAAACCAGCAGAACACAGAGGAGAATGTTATGATCGGCTTCCCCGTCGTAGGCAGGCATCAGGGGATCTTCATAGTCATCGCCCTCTTCGTCCAGGAAATGATTGTTTTCGTACAGTGCGTCCGTAATGGGCATTGTTTCTTTTAGAAAGCGGCCTATCCTGCGAACCGCTTCGTCGTTTATTGACTCATACACCTCAGGATTAAAAGTTTCTCCATCCATAAAGCCATCAGGTAGTTTATGTTTATCGACCAGGCAAATTTCATAAGCGAGATGACCATAAGCCATCTGTGTACTTCTCAGGCGATAGAAAGAATCTAACACTAATTTTCTGTATGGGTTATTCGATAGCATGTTTTGGTTTTTTAGAATGATAAAACAAATATAACGCGCTGTATGATTAATTTGTAAAATCCGCCTTCAACTACTTGCCCCGCCTTCGACAGGCTCAGGCTGACAAATTCTGTCATGTTGAGTCTTCGACAGGATCAGGCTGACAATCTTCTATCTATGTTGAGCCTTCAACAGGCTCAGGCTGACAATCTTTTGTCATGTTGAGCGTCTTTTGTCATGTTGAGCTTGCCGAAACATAGACACCGGACTAATCATGAATTTAAAATGTACAAAACGAAAAATGAATAGAAATGATTTCTTTTTTCTCAGACTTGAGTAACGAACAGTCACAGGTCGGGGAGACCTGCGCCAGTCATTTTTCGATAAATAAACACACCCCGTCTTTCCATCACACAATAACTTATTAGCCCCAGATGTTATATGTAACTACAACTCACAAATTATGTTTTATCGCGCAGATGATGATCATAAAAAGGATGATGTAAATAAATACAAACCATTACTCACCAGGCGTGAAACAGATATCATTATACTTATTTGTAAAGAATATTCCAACAAGCAAATAGCGGCGGAACTCAGGCTAAGTCCTTATACGGTGGAGGATCACAAAAAATCAATCAGAAGAAAAACCAAGTCGCTAACGGTGGTAGGCGTGGCGCTATATGCAGCAAAGAACCAGATTATTACGCAGATTATCTTTTTTATCTTCTCCGCTTTTTCGGATGGGAATCCTTTTGAAATGTTGCTACCCGATTTCGCCTGAACAAAAATTAGCAACGCACAAATCTTAAAAAGGAACAGAATTAAGCACTTTGGTCGTGATAACTTGAATTACAGGTCAACTTTTCCAAATTTCACCTTTTGACAGAACGTAAATCGGCGCTTTATCTCTGACTTATAATAAATTGAAGTAGGGCGGGCGTTCTATTAGGAACAATTTAGGTCCTAAATAATTGAAGAGGCTGGATATTTGTTATACACATTGTGGCATAGCAGTGGGATGGCCGGATCCCGATAGCCATCGGGACGCGGAGCGATCGGGTTGTCCTTGAACTAAGCGAAGCGCTCTCATGAGAACAATTGAAAAAAAATAAATGCCGCGAATAATTTTTTGTTTCTTCTGAGCCTGGCCGAAGAATTTGTTCAAGCAAAAAAGAAAAAGAATCAGAACAATGATTGAGTTAAAAATAAAGATCGTATGCGTTCACGATCTAAACGCCTGATTCCAGAAAAGAATAAGAACAGCCTGCCAGACTGTTCTCATTGGTATCTCACTATTGTACCACGCGGGAAATAGCATCGCTATAAACCACCTGGCCATAAGGCCCCACGGCTGCAACGCGACACCAGTACTTCTTTCCCGACCCAAGGCCGTTAAAAGTATATTTGCTGGTGGTGGTAATTACCTGCACCCATTGGTTGTCTGCAGTAAGTGGATCCGAAGTGTACTGCGGGCCATAAGATTTGGCGCCTTTCACCGACGGAATTTTTACCACCAGTTCGCCGGCGTTTTTACCATCCATTAGTTCAATGCTGGTTGGCTTCTCAAGGTTGGTAACGCCGCCCTCGCTGGCCAGGTCGTAGCCCGAGCTGATCAGCTTTGTTTTGTCGCCGTTGGCGGCGGTCATTACAAAGCTGGCAAGCTGAATCAGTAGCGCCGTAACTGCGGCCCTTGCATCATTCTTAAGCGCCACCGCATTTTTCTCACGGGTTTGCGCAAGAGTCAGCGCGGCGCTGTAAGCATTTATTGCTTCTAACAGGGCCGCCAGCGTGGGCGTGGGGTTGGGAAAGTAAGCGTTGCCCAGCATCCGGGCATAAATGCTTTGCGCTTTGGTTTCGAAGTTAGAGTCTGACATGCCGCTAAAGGGCATCGTGATTTTTGGAATTTTCATAAAAATTATTTTTTTAGATTTTAAAATACCTGCCGATGCAGGCTGATTACGGAGGCAAAGCAAATAGCTTAAACCATACCAGTCAACCCCCAATATTCAGGGATGGTATTATTCAAAAATTTTTATTTTATTACCCATGCTTTACTACGTGTACGCTTCAGCGTTAGCCAACGCAAAAATGATCATCCACTTTCATCATCATAGTAAATTCCACATTTTTTCAATAAACTTTTTTTCAAACAGGCTTTTAATAATTAATTTTTTGCTTTTTTATGGAGGTTTTTTTGGACAGGAAAGCCGAAAGTTTGATTAAAGATTGCGTTTTAAACTATGTGAAAGAGCCTTTAAAGATTAAAAAGCAGGTTTTAAATCATAAACTTAAGAAAACATATCACACACTTGAAATTTTTAGCCGGAAGAAATGGGTTTTGGCTTTACAATGCGGATTTCTGAATCAGGAAGGGAATAAAAAAACTAAGAATGTGGATTGTAATGTGTGAGATTTAGTGTGCAGATCAAAGAAACACATATTCCCGACAATTTCTTATTTTGTGGGATGACTAATTATACATGCTTTTAAGTTGGCACGAAATAAAAAGTAAGGCGATTTAAGCCCCTCGTGAGCCTTTGAGGCAAATGCCTTAGCGAATGGAGCAGTTTGGTATATTTACACTAGATTGAGAAAGCGATGTTTTGGCAGATTTCAAAGGCATTGCAAAATATCTGTTGATCTGCTTGTACGCTGGATTCAGTGGGAAGGAGATGACGAATTTTATCACCTCAACAGTTTTGTAGG
>JAHEZA010000399.1 GCA_023251335.1 Chitinophagaceae bacterium
AAATCTTTTATAAAGCATGTTGATAATTATGATCAGGTAAGTGGCCTGAGCCTTGAGAGGATAAAAGCTTTATCTGATGGTGTATTCTCAATTTCATTAACCTTATTGGTACTTGATATCAGTATACCCGTTCATGATCAAATCAAAAATGAAAGTGACCTGGCAAATGCTTTTGTCAGTTTATCTCCAAAACTGTTAACCTATTTTCTCAGCTTTGTAACCCTGGGCATTTTCTGGACAGCACATACTTCCCAACTTCACTATATGGAAAAAAGCGACCGGAATTTTAATTGGCTCAACCTGTTTTTTTTGCTTTTTATAACTACAATGCCTTTTACAACAGCTTTTTTAAGCGAGTTTATCCATTTTAAATTTGCCATTGGTTTATATTGGCTTAATCTTTTTATTATAGGAGCTATGCTTTTTGGGACGTTGCACTACGGTCTTCAGCATCATCTTTTTCAACCTTATGTAGCAGCAAAAAATGAGATCATTAAAGCCATGAAAAAAAGGGGGATCGTCGCGCAGGCCTTGTATGCAACGGGAGCTGCACTTTCGTTCGTCAGTACCTATCTAAGCCTCGCCATATTAATCACCGTCCAGTTATTTTTTGTATTTGGATTAAGCAAAACAAGATCAGAAAAAATACGGCCTACAGCCGGAAAATCAGTTGATCCGGATAAGAACGCCAACCAGGCCTAAGATATAGGATGCTTGTTCCAAGAACGGTAAATTATAACACAGTGTACAGTGAACATTATTTGCTAATTTGCAAACCAGCTAATAAATATGGACAAAGAAATTCTTTTGCATGCATATAGCTTAATGTGTACTGCGGGTTCGATGGCAAAGATTTATGAAGACAATCACTCCATTTGTAAATATGTTCATTCCACTTCCCGCGGCCACGAAGCGATCCAATTAGCAACCGCTTTTCAATTATTGCCCTGCGATTATGTAAGCCCTTATTATCGGGACGAAAGTTTATTGCTTGGACTTGGTTTTTCTCCTTATACTTTAATGCTTCAATTGCTTGCAAAGGCTGATGATATTTTTACCGGCGGCAAAGCGTATTATGCTCATCCCAATTATCGTGGCGATGATAAGCCAACCATCATTCCTCAAAGTAGCGCAACCGGAATGCAGGCGATTCCGGCAACGGGAATTGCGCAAGGACTACAGTATTTGCTACAGATCAATTCTCCTTTATATAACAAAGGAAAGAATGGCGAGGCTCCTATTGTCATTTGTTCGCTCGGCGATGCCAGCATTACGGAAGGAGAAGTTAGTGAGGCATTGCAGGTGGCTGTTTTAAAGAAACTTCCTATCATTTATTTGGTTCAGGATAATGACTGGGGTATCAGTGTTACCTCTTTTGAGTCCCGAAACATGAATGCATTTAAATATGCAAAAGGGTTCAAAGGCTTAAAGCGTGTACGCATCGACGGTAGTAATTTTCTTGAAAGTTATGAAACAATGAAAACTGTAGTGAAGGACGTTAGGAAAAATTCAGTACCGTTTTTGGTCCGTGCGAAAGTACCATTACTGGGACATCACACAAGTGGAGTAAGAAAAGAATTCTACCGTTCTGAAGAAGATTTGGAAGCGCATGCTAAAAAAGATCCGCTACCGAAATTGAAGAACCATCTATTGCATTTAGGGATCAGTGAAAGCGATTTGAATGAAATTGAAAGAATTGCTGTAGAAGAGGCCTCAGGACAATTTGAAGAAGCAAAACTGGCGTGCGAACCTGATCCTTCAAACCTGTCAGAACACATTTTCGCTTCAACAAAAATTGTTGAAGAAGCTGGAGAAAGAACGCCTTTGGGGAAAGATAAAATCGTAATGGTGGATGCCGCATTATTCGCCATTCGGGAAATCATGGAAGATTTTCCCGAAGCAGTTTTGTATGGGCAAGACGTAGGACGGCGACTCGGTGGGGTTTTCAGGGAGACCGCTACATTAGGCGAACAGTTTGGCGATCAACGCGTTTTCAATACCGCTATCCAGGAAGCATATATTATTGGTTCCACCGCGGGCATGAGCGCAACCGGGGTAAAGCCGATTGTTGAAGTGCAGTTTGCCGATTATATTTTCCCGGGAATTAATCAATTATATACAGAACTCGCAAAGAGTTGTTTCTTAAGTGATGGAAAGTTTCCGGTGCAAACCGTCATTCGTGTTCCTACCGGAGCTTATGGCGGCGGAGGCCCGTATCATAGTGGAAGTGTAGAAACGTTGTTGCTTTCCATCAAGGGAATAAAGATTGTTTATCCTTCCAATGCTGCTGACATGAAAGGATTAATGAAAGCGGCTTTTCTTGATCCCAATCCCGTTATCATGCTGGAGCATAAAGGGCTTTACTGGAGTAAGGTTCCCGGAACAGAAGATGCAAAATCTGTTGAACCAAATCGCGATTATGTATTGCCGTTAGGCAAAGGAAATATCGTTTTGAAAGCTGATGAAAACAAAGTTAAGCATGGCGAAAGTTGTTGCGTCATTACTTATGGAATGGGCGTGTATTGGGCTAAAAATGCTGCCAAAAAATTCCCCGGACAAATTGAAATTATTGATCTGAGAACTTTATTTCCTTTAGATGAGGCATTGATTTTTTCTACGGTAAAAAAACATGGAAAATGTTTGGTGCTTACTGAAGAACAACAGAATAATTCTTTCGCAGAAGCCCTTGCAGGGCGTATTTCAAAAGAATGCTTTGAGTTTCTGGATGCACCGGTTGAAGTGTCAGGGGCTTTAAATCTTCCGGCTGTACCAATAAATGTTGTTTTGGAAAAAGAGATGTTGCCGAACGAAGAAAAGGTGGAGAAAGTGATTGACAGGTTATTGAGCTATTAGGTAGAATTTTTCAATAACATTTGCAGCAGAAGAACAAATAACACTGATTTTCATTTATCACCCAACCAGTCAGCCTTTACAGTAAATAAATACAGGCGATTTCTATTTACTTTTTTCCCAACATCAAAAGCATAGCAACCGCCGCATCGCACGAATAAAAAAGTTATAGATAAAATTTTTCAGTGATTTTTATGCAACACGCGCCCTGGAAAAATTGAAAATAGTTTCTTTTAAAAGTGAAATTTTAAAGGCTACAGATTTACTCGCGGAACTTCGACAAGTTCAGCCTGACAGCCACTATGAACAAACGGTTTCAGTAACAAAGAAGAAATCATAAAATCATGTGTTCATCACCGTTATTAACAATGGAAACGGTATTCCGCAAAAAGTTGCCGATAAAGTCTTTCAACCATTTTTTACTACAAAATCAACAATACAAGGAACGGGTTTGGGTTTGAGTTTGAGTTATGATATTATTTAAAGCGCATAGAGGGGAAATAAAAGTAGAAAGTAAAGAAGGTGAAGGAGCTGAATTTACTGTAATATTGCCCAACAATAAAATCTCCGCTAACAGACCGGCAGGAATTGAAACTTAAATAATGAATAACACCTGAAGTCAAAATTTACGGTATGAAAACATATACACGATTTTTAATAATGAATGTTTTCTGTTTATTAACCGGATGGTG
>JAHEZA010000400.1 GCA_023251335.1 Chitinophagaceae bacterium
CCGCATCGAAGAGCGTAGCGGGGTGATCGCAGGAATGCAATATGACGGGCTGAAAAAATCGCTTGCGCGTTATCGCCAGATAGATAAAAACGGCAATGAAATAAAAGTGCCGTTGTTCGATAAAAATAGCCGTTTAAAGCCCGGTCAGACTTCCACGGTAATTCCCTTTTTACGCGCCCGTTTGCAGCAGTTGAATGATATAAAAAACGGGGACAGCAGCGATGTGTATGACGTAGCATTGGCAGGTGTGGTGCAACGCACAAAACAACGTTATGGCTTCAAAGGCGACTCATTGCTCAGTAATGAATTCATCAATGAAATAAATGTGCCTGCAAAAAAGCGCACGGAACAGATCATGGTAAATATGGAGCGCTTTAGATGGATTCCGGCAGATACTACCTCCAATGAATTTATCCTCGTCAACATCCCGGAATATAAGCTACGTTATTTTGAAGATAGAAAAAGTGTGTGGGCCTGCAATGTCGTAGTAGGAAAGCCCATGAATAAAACCGTCATTTTTAGTGGCAAGATGAGATATGTGGTTTTTAGTCCTTATTGGAATGTTCCCACGAGTATTATCAATAAGGAAATAAAGCCGGGAATGAAAAAGAACCCTAATTATTTGAAGCAACACAATATGGAATGGAACGGAGGAAGAGTAAGGCAAAAGCCGGGACCACGTAATTCTCTCGGATTGGTGAAATTTCTCTTCCCGAATTCCAATGCAATTTATTTACACGACACACCTTCCAAATCGCTATTTAATGAGGATAGCAGGGCATTCAGCCATGGATGCATCCGTGTGGCAAAGCCCAAAGACCTTGCTGAGATCATTTTGAAACAAATGCCTGAATGGACTCCGGAAAAGATAGATGCAGCGATGCATAGCGGTAATGAAAAAACCGTGACATTAAAGGAATTGATTCCTGTGTACATTGGTTATTTTACCGCTTTCCTTGATATGGACGGGCAATTAAATTTTAGAAAAGATGTTTATAACAGAGATGAACGGTTGTTGCAAATGCTGCAGCAATAAAATGCCCTGGTACATTTGATTTCATGGCATGCCCAATAGCCGGGCTGCATCAAAGCCATTTAGCATTCAGTTATTAACGGAGGTACTCGTTATCATTTTACATTTGCATTTTCAAAATAAGAAATGGAGACTCAATATCAGAACAGAACAGAATTATTAAGACGGTATCGAATCGCGGCAAGTTTTTTTTTCTTTATTGCAGGTCTCACATTTTCTACCTGGGCCAGCCGCATACCGGCCGTACAAAATAAATTACATTTAAGCGATGCCGGATTGGGTGGGGTATTACTCGCATTGCCTGCCGGATTGATGATAAGTCTCCCCGTTAGCGGCTGGCTGGTATCCAAATACGGAAGCCGGCCCACGCTGGTTTGCGGCGCCATTCTTTATCCTTCTATTCTTTTGCTGCTGGCTTTATCTTCGTCTGTGTGGCAGTTGGTGTTGTCTTTATTTTTTTTCGGCATCGCCGGAAACCTGATCAATATCGCTATGAACACGCAGGCGGTTGGCGTAGAATCTTTATACGGCAGGTCGGTGATGGCTTCATTCCATGGGCTGTGGAGCATAGCGGGTTTTACCGGCGCACTCACCGGAACTTTTTTTGTGTCGAAAGATCTTTCACCATTTATTCATTTCGCATGTGTCGGCAGTGTGGCTGTTTTGCTGGTGTTGGTTTCTTATAAATCCACCATTCCACACGATATGGGCAGCAAAACGGTGCAAAAGTTATTTGTAAAACCCGATAAAAAAATATTGCTCCTGGGTCTTATTTCTTTTTGTTGTATGCTTTGCGAAGGCGCTATGGCCGACTGGAGCGGTGTTTATTTTAAAAACATCGTAAAATCGCCGGCATCGCTGGTTACGATTGGTTACGTGGCTTTTACCGGCACTATGGCGCTCGGCCGTTTTTTGGGCGATAGCCTGGTTACAAGATTTGGAGTAAAACACATCTTGCAGTTAAGCGGTTCATTGATTACTACCGGTTTATTGATTGCTGTTGTTTTCCCTTATGTTGCCAGCGCTACCATTGGCTTTTTGCTTGTTGGTTTCGGTGTATCTTCTGTGGTTCCGATTGTATATGGGCTTGCAGGAAAATCCTCTTCAATGCCTGCGGGCGCTGCATTGGCGGCAGTTTCTACTATTGGATTCCTTGGTTTTTTAATAGGCCCTCCTATGATAGGATTTGTTGCGCAGGTGGTTAGTTTGCGCTGGTCTTTTACGCTGATTGCAATCCTTGGGTTTGGAACAGCTATCCTGGCAGGTAAATTGAAAACTGCGCCTAACCAGGAAATGTAAAAAAGTCCTGAGAAAAAAGGGTTACAGTAAATCAATAAAAAAGAAGATTTTTTATTTCGATGAATCAGTTATGATTCGCAAATCCACTTCTTAAAAAGCGGTGCCGTTTCCTGGCTTATGATGATCGCGGGGGAGGGGCAGGCATGTCATGGCCACTTTCAGATTATTACATTCGGTTACATTAAAGCCTTTAATGAAATGAATATTAACGATCACCTGCCGGTTCGCTCTAAAGAAAGCTCTTTTGTCTAAATCGTTTTCTAACTCAGAAAGATTTTTTTGAAAAAAATATTTTTTCGAAAACTGGTCTATTACAAACACTTCTGTCTTCGATGTAAAGCAACGCAATATCCATCACCGACAAAATAATATGTTCATTTGCTGCTGTCGCCATTTAATTCAAAAACCAAACCTGTAACGAAGCAGGTTTGGTTTAGTTACAGCATTTTTTGTTCATGCTTTTTTGTATTTGTTTATTAAGTGAAGGTGCCCTTGTATATCAGAATTAATGACAATCATTTGTTTACTGTCTTGTAATACGATCTCGTAGTAATGTTCTTCGTCGTTAGTTACTTCTGTTACGTTAGTGATATTTTTTCCATTATATTTTTTGCTGATTTTGGCGCGGATAAATGGAGCGAGTTGATCACCCGAATAGTACTTGAAGCTTTGCACTATATTTCCTTCGGCATCGTAGTAAACCCTCCCTGAGCTTTCGTTTTTCGTCTCTTTATAATAGACTGTGTAGCTATCGCCGAATGGATAAACTTTGAAAAAAGTGACTTCAGGAAAATCCTCGTGAAATATTTTTTGAATTTTAACGGCTGAATCCGGAACGCGTGATGGGGTTGCATAAACGCCGGCGCTAAATAGAGCGACAAGGCATAGAGAAATAATTTTTTTCATAATTTTTATTTTTTTAGGATGAATAATGTGGACTAAAATTATCTATAATGAACAGAGGCGAAAAGCGTTTTTGGATTGGCGGTAATGCAGGTGGGCATTGAGTTTTGTTAATGCCTCGTTAATGCAATGGCTGAAGCATTAAATAGCTGCCCTGAAATATATTTTTCTATAGGTGAACCAAACCTTCTTCATTTTGGCCCGTAAAAATTTTTTTTAAAAAATGATAGATGAATGGAAAATGGCGGGTTGCGAAAACCGGCGATTGATAAAATGAAATAAATATTCTGAGTAACTTTCTTC
>JAHEZA010000401.1 GCA_023251335.1 Chitinophagaceae bacterium
ACCACCGGCATTGCCATCCATTCTTCTGCAAATTCAGCATACACATTCAGCATTTGCATGGTTTCGTCTATTGCTTCCTGTGCGGTGGCATGCGCGGTATGCCCTTCCTGCCACAGGAATTCTGTAGTGCGCAGAAATAAACGGGTACGCATTTCCCATCTAACTACATTGGCCCATTGGTTTACCAGCAGGGGCAGATCACGGTAAGATTGAATCCAGGTTTTATAAGTATTCCAGATAATCGTTTCGGAAGTTGGCCGCACAATCAGTTCTTCTTCTAACTTTGCATCCGGATCTACTATAATTCCATTTCCGTTCGGATCGTTTTTCAGGCGATAATGCGTAACCACTGCGCATTCTTTAGCAAACCCTTCCACATGCGCCGCTTCTTTGCTCAAAAAACTTTTAGGAATAAAAAGAGGAAAATAAGCATTCTGATGCCCTGTATTTTTGAACATCTTATCCAACTGGTCGCGCATGTTTTCCCAAAGTGCGAAACCGTAAGGCTTGATTACCATGCAGCCCCGTACAGCGCTATAATCGGCAAGACCAGCTTTTATTACTAAATCATTATACCATTGCGAATAATCTTGTTCCCTGCTTGTAATTTCTTTACTCATCCGATACTACTTTTTTATTGATTAACTTTAATCAGCTTGATAATCCTTACTATTACGAAACCGCCAATCCAATGCAAAAAAATAAAATTGTCACTTATTTAAATAATAATATTTCTCTTTGCATTAATTTAACAACCGTCCATCAAAACAATCGTTATAAACTAACGGATTATTCTTAAATTTACACTGCGATGACGCAAAAGTAAAGGTTCATTATCAAACTTTTAAAAACCATACTCATGAAATTAAAATATATAGTACTTTTTGGTGCCGTGGTTGCTTTTAGCAGTTGCAGCACTGCATATCGTTCCGCCCAAACGCCTGACGATGTTTATTATTCTCCTGCTCCTGTACAAGGCGGATATGTAAACACCAACAAGAGTGATCAGGGAAGAGACTCTTACTATTACCAGGATGAAGAGGAATCCCAGATACGCCACGGAATTCAAAATCCTGTTTATAGAACGCCGGTAACAGTTAGTCTTGGATATGGCTACGGATATAATCCTTATGGATATAATTCTTTTTACAACCCGTATTATTATGGTGGATATAATCCATTGTCATATATGAGTTTTTACAATCCCTACATGCCCATGGCCTATGGCGGTTTTGGATATGGCTTTGGTTCTTTTTACAACCCGTATAATAGTTTCTATAATTCGTATTACAATCCGTATGGTGCCTCTTACGGGCATTCCTATTATCCGGGAAATATAAAGACAACCACCAATGCTGGTCCGAGGAGATATAATCTGAATCCCTATATCAATGGCAATACCAGAACGTCAGTTTTACCAGGTAACACGGGCGTTAGCCCTACGACCTCTACAGCGCCAGTAAGGCGGACGACAGGCGTTGGCGATGCTATAAGAAGAGTTGTTTCACCTAACAGAGAAAGAAATACATACGTTACACCGAATAATAACAGTAACAACCAGACGAGAAATAATACTAATAACAACAATTACAACCAACGTCCTGAACGGACATTTAATAATACGCCGCAGGTTAACAGTTCGCCTTCAGTAAGAACGCCCTCTTCTTCTCCTTCTTCTTCAGGTAGCAGCGCTCCTGTAAGATCTTTTGGAAGATAAAAATTTTTAAGGGATGATTTTGTTCATCCCTTTTTAAAACTTTTGGTAACCAAATATTGAAAGTAATCATTTTCAAAAAAGTGAATTAATGGTCTGTATAATGAAAGCAAGATATTTAGTATTGTTTTTTTTATTGAGTGCTAGTTACTCATACGGGCAGGAACCTGCCGATGCTTTAAGGTATTCTTTCTTAACTCATTTTGGTGGAACGGCGCGCAACCAAGCTATCGGGGGCGCCGGCGGTGCATTGGGTGGTGAATTTACTTCTATGTTTATAAATCCTGCCGGGCTGGGTTTTTATAAGACAGGTGATTTTGCTTTCACACCCTCTTTCTCGTTTCAAAAGTCCAAATCAAATTATTTAAGCAAGCCGGAATCTGCAAAAAATAACAGCTTTAGCATTGGTACTACCGGGTTTATCCTGGCTTCGCCATCAAAAGAAGGGAAAAGCATGAGAAGCATATCCATTGGTTTTGGTATTAACAGGGCAGCTGATTTTAATAATCATGTTTATTATAATGGTACCAATAAAAGTTCTTCCTCTTCGGAACAATACCTGGAACAACTGATCAATGATAATGTTACTGACCCAAACGATGCGGCTAATAACTATCCTGAGGGCACTAGTCTTGCTTTTAATACCTATTTAATAGATACCGTACAAAATGCTGATGGCTCTCTCGGAGGATACAGAACCCAGGCAAATCCTGCAACAGGACTGATGCAGGAAAACAATATAAATACACGGGGAGGGATTACTGACGCAGCCCTTGGTATTGGTTTCAACCTAAAAGATAAGTGGTTTTTTGGTGGCACGCTCACTTTCCCGTTTTTATCTTATCACCGTGAAGCTTCTTACAAAGAAACGGACGCTTCCGGGATAACAAATAATAACTTCAATTATTACGAAGCAAACGAGACCTTGGATACTAAAGGTACTGGTATTAACGGAAAATTCGGTGTCATTTTTAAACCGGTAGAAGATATCCGCCTTGGGCTGGCATACCACACTCCAACAAGCTACAAATTGACGGACGACTACAATAACGAAGTGATCACAGATCTGGAAGGCTACAGCGGCGCGGGCATAAAACACCAAAGTTCAACCGATCTGACCGATGGCCAGTTACTTGAATCAAAATATAAGCTAACCACGCCTGGCAGATGGATCCTCAGCGGTTCGTTAGTATTACGGGAAACACAAAATATAGAAAATCAACGTGGTTTTATTTCTGCAGATATAGAATACGTAGATTATAAAAACGCTTCATTTCGTGATGTAACCAATACAGCCTCCACCAAATCTTACTACAGCGTGCTGAATGGTGTAATAGATAATCTTTATAAAAATGCGTTCAACGCACGCCTCGGGGGTGAACTGAAATTTAATACTATTATGTTCAGGCTCGGCGGCGCCTACTATGGTAACCCTTATGAAAACGAAAGCGCTAATCTTTTTAAGATAGCAGGCGGGTTGGGTTACAGAAACCACGGAATTTTTATAGACCTTACTTATGTTTATTCGATGAATAAAAATGTAAATTATCCCTACCTGTTGGAAGATAAGGCAAACGCTCCTGTTTACCTGAAAAACAATGTGGGTAGTATCGTGGCGACTATTGGGTTTAAGTTATGAATGGCAAAGCGTCAATTGTGAATGTTGAATGATACATTCGTGAGTTTTTTACTTACAGTTAAAATTAATAATAACACAATATTTGCCCGTAACTCGTCCGTTCTCACTTTCTACCAAACGCCATCATACCAGCAAACAAACATTTTCTTAAGATTCTTATTTTCAAATAACTATTTCGTGTTCC
>JAHEZA010000402.1 GCA_023251335.1 Chitinophagaceae bacterium
CGTCAATACGAAGCAATTTTCCATTCAGGTATTTCAAATTCTGTGCGACGTAATGATAGGTGGTGTCGCCGGCGTTCTCATCGCCCAAAGAAATATATAGATAGCCATCCGGGCCAAAAACCATTTTGCTGCCATTATCCTGGATTGTTGCGCCTTTAATTTCAATGATCCGGTGTTCAGAATTCATGTCAGCAACATCTGGATTTGCTTTTCCGGCTGTGAATTCTGAAACAACGAGTTTAGCATTCGCTGTACGAATTTTGGAAGGCGCATTATAGCAGACATAAAATTTTCGGTTTGTTGAATACTGCGGACTGAATGCCACACTGTAAATCGTGCCTATCGGGGAATGTTCAGGCTGTTTCCCAATTTTATCATGGATATCAAAAAATGGTTTTGTTTCTAACGAGTCATTTTTAAAAATCCATATTTTACCCGCTATGTCTGTGACAAACATTTTTCCATCTTCATGTATTGGTGTATTTACTTCAATAGGAATATCACAGCAATAACCAACTAACCGGTATTTTGCTTTGATTGTATCAGCATTTGCTATATTCTTTTTTTCCGTTGAAACTTTTTTAGGTGAAGTATTACATGATGACAGAAAAGCAATCAAGACGATAATACAGCAATATGTACGATTCATATAAGCAGGTTTAGTTTGTGAAAGTTAGACGTATGTTTTAAAAGGAATAATAGATTTTATAATAACCGGGCAGGTATTTCAATCATGAGTTGCAAACAAAGTCAATATTTATTTTCTAAAAATAACAGAATTAACGATACGAATATGAAAAATCTTTATAGTGAATGATTTTTTGCCAAAAGGGAAATTAGATTCTTCAATAAAAGCCTGCCCGCCGTTGGCAAGTTTGTTTACGGCATCCTAACTTCGTGTATAATTTATGATGAAATGACAAATGAAAATAGCTTACAAAGATTTCTTGATGCGCAGGAAACAGATTATGCAATTGCTTTATCGGAAATAGAAAACGGTAAAAAGCAAAGCCACTGGATGTGGTATATCTTTCCGCAAATACAAGGTTTGGGTTTTAGCGAAACTTCTAAATTTTATGCGATAAAAAATATTCACGAAGCCAACGAATTTATGAATCATCCTGTTTTAGGAAAAAGATTAATTGAAATTAGCAACGCATTATTAAATCTTGAAACCAACGATGCGCATAAAATTTTTGGCAGCCCTGATGATATGAAACTGCATTCTTCTATGACGTTATTTTCTTCTTTGCCGAATGCGAACCCAATATTTCAAAAAGTGTTGGATAAATTTTTTGATGGGGGAAAAGATGAAAGAACGTTGCATATATTAAACGTACCTGGCAACTCCCGGGCCGCCGAATAAAATAGTTGAGGTAAATTTTTGCCGTTAAATCCTTTACATTAAACTATCCGAATGGAAATTTTTAAACATCGCCTGTAATTCATGCGGGCATTGCAGCCACGGATCGTTTAATTTTGTCTGAACACGTAACGGCAAGAATTATGAAATACTTTTTAATCTGCATTTTAATCGCCGGGTGCTCTGCTCCCGAAAAGATAAATCATGAATCCTATAACGAGACTCATCGCCCACAGGTTCATTTTTCACCTAAAGCAAATTGGATGAATGATCCGAACGGAATGGTCTATTACAACAGTACTTACCATCTGTTTTTCCAATATTATCCTGATAGCACCGTTTGGGGGCCAATGCATTGGGGCCACGCCACCAGCAAAGATCTTATACATTGGCAGCAGCAGCCGATTGCGCTTTATCCGGATAGTTTAGGATATATTTTTTCAGGCAGCGCCGTAATTGATAAGGATAACACTTCGGGTTTTGGTAAAAATGGAATTGCACCTATGGTTGCTATTTTTACGCATCACGATCCGAAGGGAGAAAAAGAAGGAAGAAATGATTTTCAAAATCAAAGTCTCGCTTACAGCCTTGATGAAGGAAAAACGTGGGTCAAATATGAAGGAAATCCTGTTATAAAAAACCCCGGGATAAAAGATTTTCGCGATCCTAAAGTGCATTGGTTTGAGGAAGGGAAAAAATGGGTTATGGCATTGGCCGCCGCAGACAGAATTATTTTTTATTCTTCCAAAGATTTAAAAACATGGAATAAGGAAAGCGAATTCGGAAATAATGTTGGCGCTCATGGAGGCGTTTGGGAATGCCCGGATATTTTCCCACTGGAATATATGGGTAAAAAGGTTTGGATATTAATTGTAAACATTAATCCGGGCGGCCCTAATGGAGGTTCGGCTACGCAATATTTCACAGGAGACTTTGATGGAAAAACGTTTTCACCGTATCAAACCGATACCAGGTGGCTGGATTATGGACCGGATGAATATGCGGGTGTTACGTGGTCAAATACCGGCGAAAGAAAAATATTTTTAGGATGGATGAGCAACTGGCAATATGCAAACGTAGTCCCCACCGAAAAGTGGAGAAGCGCTATGACTATTCCGAGGGAACTTGCGCTGGAGAAAGAAGATTCATTATACATGGTGGCTTCGCAGCCTGTAAAAGAACTTGATGTATTGGATAAAACATCTGTAAATCTCAAAAATATAGATGCCGGCAATTTTGATCTCACTTCAAAAACAGGAAAGATTTCGGGACCGGTTTATTTGAATATTTCTTCTGATAAAATCAAAAGCTTTTCAATTACACTTTCAAATACACTGAATGAGAAAGTTGTGATTGGGTATGATGAATCTGCTAATAATTATTTTATCGATCGAACCAAATCCGGCAAAACAAATTTTGAGAAAGATTTTGCTTCAAAATCGATAGCGCCAAGACTGTCCTCTGCTGAAAATGTGAATATGATCCTGGTGATTGATGATGTCTCTGTAGAGATGTTCGCAGATAATGGCCTTTTAGTAATGACTGCAATATTTTTCCCGAATGAAAACTTTTCCAGGATACATATTGGTTCTCAGAATGATTTCAAAATAAAAGAATTGACCTTTCATGCTTTGAAAGGTATCCGGCATTGATTTTTTTATGAACCATAATCATCTTAAACTCGTCTCCAAATCAAAATACCTTTTCAGGTTATTTGTAGCTTTGCTATCATTGTTTCTTAACGTCTAATGAAAAACGGTAAGAAAAATTTGTTATGCTAATATTAAAAAAACGTAAATTTAGCATAGAATAATTCCACCAACGATTTGAATAACCTCGGGGAATGCTTTTTGGAATATCTGGAATTAGAAGGGAAATTCATCTAAAATACACAACGAGTATGATATATAAATCAACATTTGCAATTTGTTTTTCGATACTTTTTTTATTCGGACGTAAAAAAAACCAAGGAGAACCATGCGGTACGCATGAAATTGACCCGGCTATATTTTCTTTTGAAATAATGCAAGGGGAAAATCTTATTTCTGATAGTGTGTTTCTAGCTTCGATTCAGATAGAGTGGAAATAATACTAAAAAACCTGTAGAAGACTTGAAAGTGTCGGATACTATTATGACAGGCAACATCGTTCATCGCATTATTAGTTCAA
>JAHEZA010000403.1 GCA_023251335.1 Chitinophagaceae bacterium
CAATCTGCGTCTCTTACATCTGCAAGAATCTGCGAGAAACTTTGAACCTCTCTCACAATCTGCGTGAACGTCTTCTAAACATTTTCAAAAAACGTATCTGCATCCTCCGGGTTGAAAAATTCATTGATCCAAAAGATAGTATATAAATCCCCTTCCCCGATATTTTTAATGTTATGTGTAAACCAAACCGGCATATCCACATAAGCAGGCGCTTTTCCATCGAGATAAAAATCAAGCACTTTATCTGTTCCAATCTCCCTTAATTGAATCAGTGCCTTTCCTTTGATAACGGCAAAGCGTTCAATCTTTCTTGTATGAAAGTGATTGCCTCTTGTAATATCGGGAACTGTGGTTGAAAACGAGACCTGCCCACCTACATTCAAACGGATTACTTCTACGAAAGCCCCGCGCGGGTCAATATTTTGTTTAAATTTCCGGGGGAAATAACTTTCAATATCCATATAGCACCGGAACGTATTGAAAAGATTTATTTCAAAACGATTGTTCAGGGCAGGAATCATTCCATTGTCCTGGTATTCGTTTTTATACTTTTCCAGTAAACGAAGAATTTCCGACACTTTATATTCTGCCGTATGTGGAACATGGATGGCATCATTACTTTGCTCACTGCGGATTTCTTTCAGGATTGCCTCCACCAATTCTCCCACATAGATCAGCTTCATATTGCCATCTATCTCAATCACCGGCGTTTCATTATGGGATAGCCGATAGCAAAAAGTAGCCACTACAGAATTATAATTAGGATGCCCGAAAGGACCGAAAACATTTGGGATAACCATCCCCGTAAATTTACCTCCTGACTTCCTGGCCCAGTCAGCTAATAATTCCCGTCCTTCCTTCTTGGATTTACCATACAAATTATCCTTTTCTTCCTGCGTGGACGAAGAAAAAATTACATGTGCCTGGCTGCCGGTTTTCTTTAATGAAGCAATCAAATTCATAACCAATTTGAGATTGGTATCATAAATTACCCCTGGATCATTGTGCCGGTTCAGAGCAGCCAAATGAACAATTGCATCACATCCGGATACAAATTCATTTAACTTGATTTCATCTTCAAAAAAATCTTTTTTAAAGTCTATTCGCTCAAATTCCTCAGGATATAACCCTAAGGTATTGTATAAGTGTTTCCCTACAAACCCCGCCTGTCCGGTAATACCTACTTTCAACATCTGTTGCCCTTATTTAGTTTAAAAAATATTTATCCTTTCCAATCATACCATATACCAGCATCAAATCTAAAATTATCTTTTGCTGATTCCTCAACAGTAAACGAAGAAAAAACCATGATTCTTGATTTAGGTATCAATGCTTTAAAGCCATTGGCAAAGCCCCCTGGTACATGCAGGATTTCATTCCTTTCCGTTTGTAACGTAAACTCCTCGGTTTGTAACCCATCAGAAGGATCTATCCAATTATTGGGTTGCACCAACACGAGTTTAAAAGCGCCTTCAATCACATAAAACCATTTTTGTTCTCGTTGATGTCCTTGCCATGCACGCACTGCCTCCGTATCCGGATGCTCAATAACATAAAAGCGTTTTACAGCTCCCATATCGAAGCCATTGAAAAAAGTCAGCCTTCCCCTGGCATCCTCATGTTTGCCTCCCTGTATGATTGTTGTAGCTTTTATCACTGGTTGTGAGTTGCTGGTTATCGGTAAT
Source organism: Chitinophagaceae bacterium (assembly GCA_023251335.1). GTDB lineage: Bacteria > Bacteroidota > Bacteroidia > Chitinophagales > Chitinophagaceae > Ginsengibacter. The sequence goes on from JAHEZA010000403.1 coordinate 1,686, forward strand.
CAGTTATTAGTTATTAGTTGTCAGCTGTAAGTTGCAGGTTGTCAGTTGTCACCCCTCACTCATCGCTCATTACTTACCTACTAACAACTCATCACTTCTCCCATCCTATCCCGGCATCTGCTGCACCTTTTCACCAAACACTTCTTTTTTGATCAAAGGCAGTTGCATCAACAGTTTCTTTACACCTTCCACATCTAAGCGCCGTGTGTTATGAGAGTGATAATCTTCCACTGCAGAAACCTCCGTTTCACCCTCAGAAAAATAACGGTTGTAATTCAAATTCCGGTTATCCGCCGGCACCCTATAAAACTCTGCCATATCTTCTGCCTTGGCCATTTCTTCGCGGGTACATAAAGTCTCATACAACTTTTCGCCATGTCGTGTACCGATTACCTTTATTTCATTATCTGCCTTACACAATTCTTTTAATGCAAGCGCCAGGTCGCCAATCGTTGCTGCCGGCGCTTTATTTACAAACAGGTCGCCCTGGTGGCCATGCTCAAAAGCAAATAAAACCAGCTCCACTGCATCAGTCAGTGACATTAAAAACCGCGTCATCTTTGGATCAGTAATGGTCAATGGCTGTCCCGATTTGATCTGGGAAAGAAATAAGGGAATTACGGATCCCCGGGATGCCATTACATTTCCATAACGGGTAAGGCAGATCGCAGTTTCATTTTCAGGAACGTTTCTTGACGAAGCAATGGCTACTTTTTCCATCATCGCTTTAGAAATGCCCATCGCATTTATTGGATAGGCAGCCTTATCGGTACTCAGGCAAATGACCTTAGAAACCTTATTGGCAATGGCGGCGTTTATGGTGTTTTGCGATCCAATCACATTGGTTCTTACTGCCTCCATCGGAAAAAACTCACAGGAAGGAACCTGCTTGAGCGCTGCTGCATTAAATACATAATCCACTCCGCGCATGGCTGCTTCAATGCTTGCGTAATCGCGTACATCACCGATGTAGAACTTTAGCTTTTCGTTCTTTAATTGATTCCGCATGTCATCCTGCTTTTTTTCATCGCGGCTGAAAATGCGTATTTCTTTAAAATGATCGGTATCCAGAAAACGGTGCAGTACGGCGTTTCCAAAGGACCCGGTACCACCGGTAATGAGAAGGGTTTTGTCTTTTATAATCATTGTATTTATAAAGTTTAAAGGGTATCCAATTTAACGGATTGGATGATTTGCTTCATACATGATGTTAATGTAATTCTTTTTTTTCATTTTGTTTGGATAACTGATTAAAACAGCCTTGTATTTGCCTTTAAATACGAACAAACTTCCTGCAGCAACGCCAATGATTTTATATCTCTCGATAACAGACTTTATATGATCTAATGTGCCGCTCCCCCCAATACTGTGATGGGTACATCGGTTGCTTCACGCACCATATCAATGAAGGCGAAATCATATCCTTCCATTTTTCCATCGCGATCAATTGAATTAATCACGATCTCCCCGGCGTCTACCTCATTCAACTTTTGAATAAACTCTTTTACCTTAATACCGGTAGCCTTCTTTCCATTTTGAATAAATATTTCATACCCACCCATTAATTTCTTTTTCACGTCTAACACTACCACCACACTTTGAAACCCAACGGCTTTTCCAACTAAGTAAACAGCTGTTTGAGGTGGTCGAATTTGTTGAAGATGCACCGGGGGTAATTGGTAAATTGGGCGTGTTAAAAAGAACCGTCGCCTCAGGGCTGAGGCTACTCACAGAAATGCTCAGGATGTCTTTTTTTTGTATGATCGGTTCCAGTCCAGCCTTGGCAGCAATGAGCGCAGAATCCTGCACATTCCTAAAGTAGGCAATTTTTTTTGTGCTGGT
>JAHEZA010000404.1 GCA_023251335.1 Chitinophagaceae bacterium
ATTCAAAAAGAGGTGCCGTATTTAAGTTATGTAAGCGGAGATCCCATATCAGCTGAGTGCCGTATCATTAAATCGGAAAATGAAATTGCTTTGATGCAAAAAGCAAATGATATTACCTGGGCTGCCATTCAGCACGGAATTGCGCAATTGAAGGAAGGAATGTCGCAACATGAATTATCTTCTGTCATTATGCAGGCGCAAAGAGAACTGGGTGGTGATCCTGATTTTGCACTTTGTCTCTTTGGTAAGGATGCCGCTTTTCCTCATGGTACCAAATCGCCCTCAAAATTAAAGAAGGGAGAAATCGTGTTGATGGATTGCGGTTGCAGGGTACATGGTTATAGCTCTGATATTACGCGTACCATTGTATTTGGCGCCGAACCAACTGCCCGCCAGCTTTCAATCTGGAATCTTGAAAAAGAAGCGCAGGCGGCAGGATTTGCGGCTGCAAAAAACGGGTCGCCCTGCGGAGATATAGATGCTGCTGCGCGAAAAGTAATTACCGATGCAGGCTTTGGGCCGGGTTATCAATTGCCGGGATTACCGCATCGAACAGGCCACGGTATCGGTATGGACGGGCACGAATGGGGCAATGCGCTAAAAGGCAATAAAAGATTATTAGAACCGGGCATGTGTTTTAGCATAGAACCTACCATAGCTATTCCCGGTGAGTTTGGGATACGGCTTGAAGATTGTGTACACATGACTGGTGAAGGGCCAAAATGGTTTTCAAAAACGAGCAAGTCTTTACAGGAACCGTTTGGATAATATAGCGATGACATAAAATGCAAACACAAAAAAAATAAAAGTATTATAAATGAAAATTTTGGTATGCATCGAACCCGGGCATTTTGAATATAAATCGTCCGCAAGGCCGGAATTGACAAAAGGAAATGCGATCATAAAAATTAAACGAATTGGAATCTGTGGAACAGATTTGCATGCCTTTGAAGGAACACAGCCGTATTTTGAATATCCAAGAATATTAGGCCATGAACTGTCAGGAGAGTTAGTAGAGGCCGATGATGCGCCTGGTTTCAAAATTGGGGAAACGGTCACATTTATACCGTATTTTAGTTGCGGCGAATGTATTGCCTGTCGCATGGGCAAACTAAATTGTTGTAGTAATATAAAAGTATGCGGCGTTCACCAGGATGGAGGAATGGTAGAATATCTTTCTGTGCCGTCTGCATCATTGGTTCATGGGGATGGATTGAACTTTGATGAATTGGCTTTGATAGAGCCGTTGGCTATCGGTGCGCATGGCGTTAGACGAGCAGAAATAAAGCAAGGGGAATATGTGTTGATTATGGGCGCCGGACCAATTGGTTTAGGCACGATGGAATTTGCCAGAATAGCGGGCGCTAATGTAATCGCGCTTGATATTAATGATAATCGTTTACAATTTTGCAAAGACAAACTTAATGTGGCTCATACGGTAAATGCGCTTTCATCTGACGTTACTAATCAATTAATGGAGATTACAAATGGCGACATGCCAACAGTGGTGATAGATGCAACAGGAAATTTAAAAGCAATTAATAACGGATTTCAATATCTGGCACACGGAGGAAGATATATACTGATTGGATTGCAGAAAGGGGAAATATGTTTTAGCCATCCTGAGTTTCATAAAAGAGAAGCAACGTTGATGAGTAGCCGAAATGCAACGAGGGAAGATTTTTATCATGTAATTTCAGCCATGAAAAATAAGCAAATCAATCCGGCAACATTTATAAGTCAAAAGATTTTATTTGAAAATATTAAAAGGGAATTCAATCATTTGCTGGACCCTGAAAATGGAATTATTAAAGCAATGGCAGAGATGGAATAATAACCAAACTGAGATCGATCTATTAATTTATTCCAGATCGTAATTGATTTACCTTTGAATAAAAAAAATATGACAATTACATGGAACGGTATTTATCCGGCACTTACTACCAAGTTCACGTCAAACGATGAGCTTGACTTACCACTCTTCGAAAAGAATCTGCAGGCGCAAATAAATGCCGGAATAGATGGTGTCATATTGGGAGGTACTTTAGGCGAATCAAGCGTGCTTTCTACAGATGAAAAAGAAAAATTAGTAAAGTTTGCAATCGAAAAAGTTTCAGGAAAAATTCCGGTGATTTTAAATATCGCAGAAGGTAGCACGCGCGAGGCTTTGCAACAGGTAGAATATGCGAAAACCTGGGGCGCAGATGGCTTAATGGCCTTACCGCCGATGCGTTACAAAAGCGATCACCGGGAAACGGTACAGTGGTTTAAAACAATTGCAAATGCAACAGATTTGCCAATAATAGTATATAATAACCCCGTGGATTACAAAACGCTTATCACCCTGGAGATGTTTGATGAAATGAAAGAATGTAAAAATATAGAAGCGGTGAAAGAATCAACAAGAGATGTAACCAATGTAACCCGAATGCGTAACCGTTTTGGCAACCGGTATAAAATCTTATGTGGCGTAGATCCTCTGGCAGTGGAAGAACTTTGTCTTGGAGCCGATGGATGGGTGGCTGGTTTGGTTTGTGCGTTTCCAAAAGAAACGGTGGCTATTTATCGTTTGGTAAAAGCGGGAAGGATAGAAGAAGCAACTAAAATTTATCGCTGGTTCATGCCATTGCTCGAATTGGATATTCATCCGAAGTTAGTACAGTATATTAAGCTGGCCGAAGCGCAGGAAGGCATTGGAAGTGAGGCGGTGCGTACTCCACGGCTTACATTGGCAGGGGAGGAGCGCGAAGCCATTTTAAAAACGATTAATGATGGCATTGCTACTCGTCCGGAACTTCCTGACTATTTATCAATAAAAATATAGATAGGGAAAGATGATGGCCTGTCTCTGCCGCAAAAATTAATTGGTGTAAATTCGTGGATAAAAAATAAAATAAAATGTTTATAGACGCTACAACTGAAGAAATAAATAATGTGATGAAAGAGGCATGGAATGCATTTCATCAGTATAGAAAAATGCCGCTGAAAAAGCGCGCTGATTTTATGCGTGCCATCGGTGAAGAATTAAAAAACCTGGAAGATGAAATAGTTTCAATTGCGATGAAGGAAACTAATTTACCCGAAGCAAGATTGAAGGGAGAATTGGCAAGAACCATTTTTCAATTAAATCAATATGGTGGCGCTGCAGAAAGCGGCGAATGGCTGGAAGCAAGAATAGATACAGCAATCAATGATAAAACACCACCAAAACCTGACATCAGAAAGATGCTGGTTCCTCTGGGTCCGGTAATAGTTTTTGGTGCCAGTAATTTTCCATTTGCTTATTCTACCGCTGGTGGAGATACAGCGTGCGCCTTTGCTGCCGGTTGCCCGGTAATTGTCAAAGCCCATCCCGCACATGCAGAAACTTCCGGGAAAGTGGCAGCAGCAATTCTCAATGCAGTAAACAAACAAAAAATGCCAAAAGGTATTTTCGCGCATATCCACGGAGCAGGTGTTGACGTAGGAAGAGCATTGGTAATGCATGACTACACGGCGGCTGTTGGCTTTACGGGCTCTTTAG
>JAHEZA010000405.1 GCA_023251335.1 Chitinophagaceae bacterium
GCGTACCTTGTTGCTACAAATAATCAACGGTTCCGAATCAATATATTTCCTGATTTAAAATATTTCCCCACAACAGGCAACCGCTGAAATTCTTTCCATTCTACGTTCAAAACAAACCAAACATATAATGCGAGTAGCAATGTTGCAGAAATAAAGTTGGCAAAATTTCCCTTTAAAAAATGAGTGATTCCTTCGTGAATAAAAAATAAAAGCACCACGATAACAATATATGCGCAAAGTTTTTTCCATGCATAAGGGATCTTATAATCTTTTTGACCCCAGACAAATGATATAAGCATCATGCTGAAATAACAAAGAAAAGTAGCCCACGCGCAAGCCATATATCCAAAATAAGGAATGAAAATAAAATTGATTAATAAAGTAAGCGCCGCTCCTATGAGCGTAATATAAGCCCCTGCAATTGTTTTGTGAGTAAGTTTATACCAGATAGAAAGATTGTAATAAATTCCCAGGAACATATTTGCCAACAGCAGTATAGGCACTACTTTAAGGCCAGTCCAGTAAATCTTTAGTTTCTCCGGATCAGTACTTAAAAAGTATTTCCATATATCAATATACAGTGCCACTACCAGAAACATCACAGTAATGGTAATTACAAAAAATTTCATTACACGGGCATACACTTTTTGAGGATTTTGGCCTTCAGCCTGTTTGAAAAAGAAAGGTTCTGCGCCCATCCGAAATGCCTGGATAAATAACGTAATCAATATGGAAAGTTTGTAACATGCAGAATAAATAGCCACCTGGTCTTTCGCTGCTGTTACACTTGTTACCGGTGCGAGCCACGATAGCATGATGCGGTCAAAGGTCTCATTGATCATTCCGCCAAAACCCGCAATGATTAAGGGCATTGAGTATATCATCATTTCCACCCAAATCTTTTTGTTGAATTTAAATTCAAAGGCGAAAAATTCCTTATGCAAAAAAAGTAAGGCAGAAAAGGATGCAATCAAATTGGCAATAATAATGTAACCAACTCCATAATCAGGATTGTAAAATGCACCGAAAAAACCATTAGGATTTTCAGCAGCAAACCTTGGACAAACCGATAATAAAAAATAAGTTACCAATATCTGTAAAATAATAGTTGCAATACGGATTAACGCATATTTCCGTGGCCTCTGATCCAATCTCAGCTTTGCAAAAGGCAAAGTACAGAGGGTATCAAAAGCTATTATCAATGAAGCATATATTATAAATTCAGGATTATTGTCAAGCCGCAGTAAATGTGCAATAGACGACTTAAAAGCAATTAAAAGTATTGTAAGGAAAAAGGTACTGCATAATAGCGAAATAAAGGAAGTATTGTATATGGATTTTGAATTATTCTCTTTTGTGGCAAACCTAAAAAAAGCCGTTTCAATTCCATAAGTAAATATCACATTCAAAAAAGGAATGGCAGCATACATCAGGCTCATGTCACCATATCTTGCAACAGATAATTTAGTAGTGAAATAAGGGGTAAGGAGATAAAACAAAAATCTGGCAACAATAGAGCTCACGCCATACCACATTGTCTGTCCTGCTAATTTTTTTATGCTGCTCAAAAAATATTGGGTTTAAAATGGGGCAAATTTAATCGTATAAAATTTAAAACTAAAATGGAAATTAATATCAACTATTTTTCGCTAATTTCATTGTCTTCAATTATTCACTACATGTTAGTCAAAACTTTCGGCAGCGCTGTTTATGGGGTAGAAGCAATTTCCATAACGGTGGAAGTAAATGTGAGTAGCGGGAAATTTACTTCTATTGTTGGCCTGGCGGATAATGCGGTAAAAGAAAGCCTTGAAAGAATGGAAAGCGCCATCAAAGCAAATGGATATCATTTTCCAAGAACAAAAGTTGTAGTGAACCTGGCGCCTGCCGATATTAAAAAAAGCGGTACTGCTTTCGACCTTCCAATCGCATTAGCAACACTGGGCGCAAGCGAACAATTGGAAAACGCGGAAAAACTCACAGACTATGTAATTATGGGCGAATTGAGTCTTGATGGAATGGTCCGCCCGATCAAAGGCGCGTTGCCTATTGCGATCCAGGCGAGGAAAGAAAATTTCAAAGGCTTGATCGTTCCAAAAGAAAATGCGCGCGAAGCTGCGATGGTTAATAATCTAAAAGTATATGGAGTTGGGCATATTAATGAAGTGATTGATTTCTTTATTGATGAAAATTCTATCCAACCAACCGTTGTCAATACACGGGAAGAATTTGCAAATGCACAAAGTGATTTTGAAATAGATTTCTGCGATGTGAAGGGCCAGGAAAATATAAAACGCGCGTTGGAGATAGCGGCTGCAGGCGGACATAATGCTATTTTAATCGGGCCACCCGGTGCTGGAAAAACCATGCTGGCCAAGCGTTTGCCAACCATTCTTCCACCTCTTAGCTTACAGGAAGCATTGGAAACAACCAAGATACATAGCGTAGCAGGAAAGCTTCCTGAAAATGCTACATTGATTTCAAAACGTCCGTTTCGCTCACCTCATCATACTATTTCTGATGTTGCGTTGGTCGGCGGCGGAGGAATGCCCCAGCCCGGAGAAATTTCGCTGGCTCATAATGGTGTTTTGTTTTTAGATGAATTGCCGGAATTTAAAAGAACTGTTCTGGAAGTAATGCGACAACCGATGGAAGAAAGAAGGGTCACTATTTCCCGGGCAAAGGTAGCATTAGATTTTCCATCCAGCTTTATGCTGATCGCTTCCATGAATCCATGTCCGTGCGGATATTACAATCATCCTGAAAAAGAATGCAGTTGTCCGCCTGGAGCAGTACAAAAATATCTGAACAAAATTTCAGGCCCCTTATTAGACCGGATAGATCTTCATGTGGAAGTAACTCCGGTGGCTTTTAGTGAATTATCCTCCACCCAAAACTTTGAAAAAAGTGAAAGTATTCGCGAAAGGGTAATCCGGGCCAGAGAAAAACAGGCGGAAAGATATAAAGACAATCCCGGCGTGTATTGCAACGCGCAAATGAGCAGCAAAATGCTTAAAGAGATTTGCTTGATCACACCGGTTGGCGCTAATCTTTTGAAAATAGCTATGGAAAAATTAAATCTTTCTGCCCGCGCTTATGACCGTATTTTAAAAGTAAGCCGCACGATTGCGGATCTTGCAGGAAGCGACGAAATAAAACCTGAGCATCTTGCCGAAGCCATTCAATACAGAAGCCTCGACCGGGAAGGCTGGGCAGGATGAGATGGGTTTGATTGTTAGCTATCCAATGACTGTAGTTTATTTTTTAAAAAAGTTTACACGGCAGAATTCCATCTAAACCATTTAATACCTAAAAAAGAAAATAAAATCGCGTAGCCGAAAGTGATCAACAATGCGATTGAAGTTTCACTGTTCCAGGTGGAAAGCTCCATTCCGGAAGCAAGAATTGTTTTCACGGTGCCAAACGGCGACCACACTACAATCGTCTGTAGTTGTTTGCCGAACATACCCAATTCTCCAAAAATCCCCAGCATGATCAGGGCAATATAAACAAG
>JAHEZA010000406.1 GCA_023251335.1 Chitinophagaceae bacterium
GTGGAGAATCCGCATCCCAAAACACATGAAGATTCACTGGCGAATTATCAATCTTATAAAAAACATTATTGGGATGGTATTACGTTTATGGATGACCGTATTATCCGTACACCTTTCTTTTTGCCTAAACTCCAACAATTTTTTGAAAATGTGGTTTCGCCCGTTCCGGATTCTATTATAAAAGAATCGGATTACATGCTGCTGTTGGCAAGGTCGGCTCCGGAAATGTATAAATTTTTGCTCAACTGGCTTACCGATGAATACATGTATCCGAAATACATGGGCCAGGACGCTGTATTTGTTCATCTCTTTGAAAAATATCATTCCAAAGGCCTCTCGCCCTGGCTGAACGAAAAACAAATGACCGCTGTTTCAAACAGGGCCTATATGCTAATGTCTAACCTGATAGGCGAACCGGCTGCAAATCTCGAAATGGTTGATTCCAGTGGCGTTGATAAGCCCCTGTACAATATCAAAGCCAATTATACCGTTGTTTGCTTTTGGGACCCTACGTGTGGCCACTGCCGTGTGCAGGTACCGAGATTTGATTCAATTTATAATGCCAAATGGAAAAATGAAGGAGTAAAAATGTATGGTGTTCTTACCGAAACAAAAGATTTCGATCAATGGAAACAATTTATAAGGGAAAATCATCTCGGAGGTTGGACCAATGTATACGAAACAGAAGCCCAAAGAAAAATAGTGGAAGCCGCTAAAAAACCATCTTATAAACAATTGTACGATATAACTCAAACACCAACATTGTATCTGCTGGACAAAGACAAAAAAATCATAGCCAAAAAATTAACGATGGAACAGTTGGATGATTTGCTGGACGTGAAAATAAAAAACCAGGATGCCAAAGCTGTTAAATAATTTCTACAGTAAACCAATATATTCCTATAATTTCTATTTAATGAAAAAACCGTTTCTCGTTTGTTTGTTCACCTTTTTAATTTCTTTTTCTTTCGGCCAAACGCTTTTTACTTATGGCAATCATTCAGTAAGCGCCTCTGAATTTTTAAAAGCGTATAATAAAAACAAAACTTCTAATGCGGATAGTTCGCAGGCAATGCGCAGCTATCTCGATCTGTATATAAAATTTAAATTAAAAGTGCAGGCTGCCAAAGACATGCGGCTGGACACGCTTCCATCCCTAAAAGCAGACTTGCAGAATTTCAGAAGCCAGGTACAGAGTAATTATTTGATAGATCAAAAAGAGGTAAACAGGTTAATGGATGAAGCTTTCACAAGAAGCCAAAAAGATATTCATGCGCTTTATTATTTTATACCGACGGCTTCGGATACTACCAGGTCATACCAAAAAATTTATGAAGTTTATCAACAACTAAAGGGCGATAGCCAAAGCGATTCGGCAACTCTCTCGGAAGTAAATATAGATCAACCCAAAGTAGAAAAATCAGATTTAGGGTATATAACTGTCTTTAGTTTGCCATACCAGTTTGAAAATATTATTTATAGTTTAAAGCCGGGACAGGCAAGCATTCCATACCAAACTAAAAAAGGATGGTACGTTTTTAAAAATATTGGCGAGCGGCCCGCTGTGGGAAAAATAACACTGTCGCAAATACTATTCTCCGTACCGGATGGTTTCATTATTCCCCGGCAAAAAACAAAAAGACTGGCTGATTCTGTTTACAATTTATTAATGACTGGAGGTGATTTTGCCGGGTTGGCAAAGCAATTCAGCAATGACCAATCCACGGCCATGAATGGCGGATTAATGCCTGAATTCGGAACCGCCAAATATGATTCCGTTTTTGAAGATCGCGCTTTCGCACTTACAAAGGATGGCGAAGTTTCTCATCCGTTTGAAACACAATTCGGCTATCATATTATCAAACGAATGTCCGCATCTCCGGTTCCGGCTACAAAGAATGACGAAGCATTTATGAATAATTTGAAACAGGAAGTATTCAATGATAGCCGGATCAATATAGCCAAACAAAAATTCATTAAAGAAATATTGCCGAAAATTGGTTTTAAAAAAATGCCCGTAAATGAAAATGACTTGTGGCGTGTAAGTGATAGTTCTTTGATTGTGAACAAAAATGTTGCAGTAGGAAAAGTGAATGAAAATACTACCCTATTTGCTTACAATAATCATAGCAGCATAAAGGTGCGCGACTGGATTCTTTACCTGAGAAACAACCTCAAAGATTCTCCGGAAAAAATGCATGACCGTTATCCTGGCCTTTTTTCTCAATTCATTGATGCGTCTGCATTGAACAACTATGCATCCAGACTTGAGAAGTTTAATCCTGCTTTCAAAAGTCAGTTGGAAGAGTTTGAGGAAGGCAATATGCTCTTTGAAGTAATGCAACGAAAGGTATGGAATAAGGCTTCCGAAGACACTATCGGGCTGAGGCGTTATTATAACCAACACAAACAAAAATATTCATGGAATTCAAGCGCGGAAGCAGTCATATTTTCATGCACAGACAAAGAAGCTGCTGATAATAGCATCAGGCAACTAAAAAGTGGTAAAACATGGAAAGAAATTGTGAGCGAAAATGCCGCCCAGGTTCATGCAGATTCGGGAAGATATGAGTTGGGGCAGATTCCTGTGGTAGGCAGAACGAATTTTACTACAGGATTGATTACGTTGCCAGTCATCAATAAAACCGATGGTACTGCTACTTTTGCTGAAATTATTAAATTATATCCCGCGCATCAACAAAGAGATTTCGAAGATGCCCGGGGCATGGTTATTAATGATTATCAAAACTACCTGGACGAGCAATGGGTTGCCAAACTGCGAAAAAAATACCCCGTAAAAGTGAATGAAAAAGTTCTTAGTGATTTATTAAAATCAAAATAGCAAAATCGGAATTCAAAAAAATTATTGCTTTACTGTAATGTAATTTTCTTTTCTAAAATATTTTAGCTGCAATGAGGCTGCGGCCAATTTTTTTAATGGCTCTTTTAAGAATTACCAGGATTGCAAAACGCTTTTATACAATTTCTTTTGCCACATTTACAATAACGTGTGGCTTGCCCAATGTATAATAATGCAACACAGGAACTCCTTCTTTTTTTAGTTCACGTGATTGTTGCAGCAGCCATTCTGTACCTACTATTTCTACTTCAGCGTCTGTTCTGCATTTCATGATTTCATTACTGAGTTCCGTAGGTATATCCACATGAAAAGTACGTGGCAACACAGTAAGTTGCTTTTTGGAAGTTATTGGTTTCAAACCGGGTATGATGGGAATTTTTATTCCTATCTCCCTGCAGTTTTTTACAAACTCAAAATATTTTTTGTTATCAAAAAACATCTGGGTGGTAATATAATCGGCTCCTGCATCTACCTTCATTTTCAGATAGCGCAGATCGCTCTGCAGGTTAGGCGCTTCAAAATGTTTTTCCGGGTAACCGGCTACCCCAATACAAAACTGAGTTTTAGACCCATCTCTGATATCATCTTCGAGATAAATACCGTGATTCAGATTTACCGTTTGCTTCAAAAGATGAATCGCATAAGAGTGGCCG
>JAHEZA010000042.1:0-2075 GCA_023251335.1 Chitinophagaceae bacterium
TGTCGACATCTTTTTGGGAATATACCTGACCATTGAGCGGATCAATATAAAAATTAATCTTTTCAGTTTTGACGTTAACAGGATTTGGGAAATTGTAATCTATATCAAAATATCCAAGAATAAATTGCCTTGGAATATTAATGGCTTTCGCCGGAATATCAAGAAGTTCACAAAGGATAAGATAGAGAATACCGTTGGTAATTGAATTACCGCGCTTGCATTCAATAACTTTTGTTATCAAAAAATCATCTGCCAGGTCGTAGCTTACTTCGTTACCTTTCAATTTATAATAGCTATATAAAATGCCAGAAATCACGTTTACCTGCTCCAAAGGAGTAAGATAACTATTCAATTCAAGCCAGATGTTTCGTCTTATTTTTTCAATTTCCTGCAATGTAGTTGTGGCAATCATTTCAGGATAGCAATATTTCGAAACCAGCAGTGCGCCGTGCAGCAGTTCGCAGTTTCCGTTTTTCCATTCTACAAATTCATCCACCAAATCGCGAAAATGCAATTTGTGAATAATAAGTTCTATCCGTTCCTGAACTTGTTCATCAGGGCTATTTTCCCACAAGTTTTCAAGATTGGGAATAATGGCCCTTCCGTGAGAGATAATTCGCTCAGTTACGGAGTTAAAAACTTCATCATCCGGATCATCAATAAGATGGAATAACGCTGATATTTCTTTGTTTTCAAGCATGAAATAGATTAACGGGCAAATTTCTTTTTGTAAAGATAGAAAAGATTATAACTTTTCTAAAGTTTTCAGTCAGAGTTTTTGAGCAGGCCTGATATGAAATTTATTAATCATAAAGTAACGAAAATCACCCGCATGAATAAATTAAAAAGAATTCAAATCCGGGACGTAATGGAAAATTCAGATTTGCCCTGTCAATCGTACACCATAATTTTTCGGTTCCCCATATATCAGCAAAGGCTGCGTGCACTTTAGGCATCTGCCTGTTGTCCCATAAAAGCTGGTGATTGTAAACTTCCACCATCCCCGTGTTGGTAAGTTCTTTCATCTGCATTTCGGCCCTGGCAGGCGCGTACCATGTTTCAGGATTATTTGGATCTTTCTCTTCAAATTCCCAAAGAAAATCAGCTGTTCTTTTTACCTGTTCTTTCGGTACAGCATTTTTGATAATTACATACCCATTATGTATCCAAAACTTCCAGTCTTCATCAGTCAACACACGCAATGGCTCGCCATTGCTGCGATCACTCAATTTTATTTTGCTGCTTGTTGCAGTGGATGGATTGCCTGGAATCTCTTTGTGGGCATTTTCCGGTATCATAGTTGGAGACATAGTTTGCTGTTTCATAAAATATCTTTTTATCGTGATTGAATTTAAGAGACAGGGTTTGTGATTTTGCAACCTTTGATAAAAGTAATGAAATTAAAGAAGTTTAGTCTTTACTTCCAAAGACACATGCAAATAAGAATTCGTCTTATTTGTTGATTTACTGCAGTAAATGTTTTTATTATCCCGGGCAACTTTTTACCTTTAGAATGCATTTATTATTATGTAACACGTCTCAGACTATTTGATTTTTATGAATTTATCAGAACTCATCACAGAAGTTAAAGAAGGAAGTATTGCTGCGCAGAAATGCCTGTTCGATGAGTTCTCCGGCAAGCTGTTATTCGTCTGCAGACGATACGTAAAAAGCCCGGAAGATGCCGAAGAAATTATGCTGGATGGATTTTACAAGTTCTTTAGGCAGATACACACATTTTCTTACCAGGGAGATGCCGCATTATTTGGCTGGATAAAAAAAATAATGATTAACGAATGCCTGATGTTTTTGCGAAAGAAAAATGTGTTCACTATGGTCTCGGATTCTGAAGCTGATAATATTGCGTTGGATGCAGACATCCTGGATCGTTTGTCCGCCGCAGAAATCTTTAACCTTATCATTCAGCTTCCTGTGGGTTATCGAACTGTTTTTAACTTGTATGAAATTGAAGGAATGCCCCACAAAGAAATCGCAATATTTCTCGGTATTTCTGAAAGCACTTCTAAATCTCAATTAAGCAAGTCAAAAATCTTATTGCAAAAAATGTTATTCAA
>JAHEZA010000042.1:2085-10996 GCA_023251335.1 Chitinophagaceae bacterium
AAAAACTGGATTCATTGGCCAGTTTACCAGGAGAAGAAATGCGGGATAAAAATGCACTTTGGGAAAAACTGCATGAGCGGTTTGACGGAAAACGAAGAAGAAAACAATCCGCCTGGTATTGGGCCGCGGCAGCTTCTGTCGCTTTTGTTTTAATGATTTCTCTATTTTTTTCTAATAGGAATAATCAACAATCAAACACGTCTATTGTAAAAGAAAATCAGGCATCAAAAAAAACCTTTTCCGCTAAAGTTGAAAAGAAAGATTTTGCCCCGGTCAGAAATTCAGCGGTGGCTGTCAACGAAGAAAAATCTCAGACCACATCCCGACAAATGGTAGCAAAAAGGACTGAGAGAAATGAAGAAAATAAACTTCGTTTAACACATTCTGCCAGTTCGAAAAATTTATTACCCGGGATGCGATCAAATTTTATAACGCCAATGGATACGCTATCATCATTAGTAATAATCCCACCGGAAACGAAAAAACTAAAAGTGGTTCATATAAATGAATTGGGCGATCCGGTAGAAACGTTGCCCGAAATAGTAAGAAATTCCGATAAACATACTTTTCAATTTAAAATAGCCAGCCAGGAAATTTACATCAATCCGACTACGGCCTCCAATACAAATGGCTTTACGATCTTAAAAATAAAACCTTCTCAAAACTAAAAAACATGAAAAAAACATGGATGCTGATGATGCTTTTTACAAGCATCGCAGGAAGTCTTTGCGCTCAAACGGACAACAAAGAAGACAAGACATTTGAAGTCCCTTCGGACATTGTAATGAATCGACGCTTCTATATCAAGCTTGATAAAGGCAATCAACTCAGGATTGAGCTTACTGATATTACGGATCTTCAGAAGATTGATAATATTGATTCTTTATTAAGAATATTTATCAAAGATGTCACCCCGTTAAAAGACTCTTTTTCCGACCTACTTACCACGAAACGACTGGATTATGTTAGCGATACGATGGGAAGAAAAAAAATACGCCTTCAGCAATTCCAGCCTAACGGCGCAGCTTTCCTTGTAGATAAAGGAGAACTGGCTTCACTTAAAACAGGGCAGGATACAATAAATATCATTGGAATGATTTCGAATTCTCCAAAACCCCAGGAAAAAATCAGTCGTACTCATGCAAGATATTATCATCTTACTTTCTATCTGAATAATATGAGTGAAATAATGGATTATATGAATGGCACATTAGATCAAAAGATCGCAACGATTCAAAGCAATGTAAATACCAAATGGCCGCTCATATTGGGTAGCGGGTCGCATTACTTGCAAAAAGATAAATCCATTTCCGCCGACAGGTCGAGAGGTTTTACTTCTATAGGAACAGGAGACAGGATAGAAGGATACATTTCTGTAAACGTGCAGAATTACAAAAAATATTTTGTTCCTTCTTTCAGTGTTGGCGCGAAACTTACTCTTTCTAACCGTGACAAGACGTACAAATGGGAGCCGGGATTATTTTGGGAACCGCACTTTTTATTTGCCACAGATGCAGAAGGCAAACTCCATACTTACAGGAACGATTTTCTTACCCTCACGTATGGACAAGGCGGCATAAAAGACCATGATCCCACAAAGGATTTTTCCTTTAGTACCGTATTCTCATTGGGATATTTAATTCATCGTGAAGGAGATTTGATGGAAAAGAACACCTTTCGATTAGGAGCCGGTGCACTAAAATGGTCAAAAACAACTATAGAACCTTCTATGTATTTCGATAATTTTTTTAAAGGCGTAACTCCCGGGATCAGGGTCAGTCAAAGATTTTAGGCAAAAGCGAGATGACAATCAAGTTAAAATATTTAAATTTGGTTGTTATGAAAGAAGCAAAACGTATAAAAAAATTATTTGAAGATTTATATGATGGCAGTCCATGGATTGATGTAACGATCATGAATACCTTAAAAAGTATTTCTGCACAGCGGGCAGCAAAAAAGATTGCGCCCGGGCGAAATTCAATATGGCAAATTGTAAATCATATTATCGCCTGGCGGGAAAATGTTTTACTCCGTGTACAGGGGAATAAAATTGTAACTCCTAATAATAATTATTTTATAGAAATAGATAATGTTTCTGAAGCCGGGTGGCAGAAGACACTTGAGCGGCTTGCCAATTCACAAGATCAATGGATTCGTTTTCTTGAAAATTTTGATGAATTAAAATTTGAAACTATTTATCCCTCCAACAAGATGAGTTATTACGAGCACATTCATGGAATTTTGCAACATGATGCCTACCATCTTGGACAGATTGTTTTGTTGTCAAAATTGGTTTAGCGTTTTCGTTGTGATGCTTTTGTTTAAATACAAATCAACCTAATTTGTTGCTTTACTGACTTAACCTTTTATTTTTCCTTTTAGAAGATTTTTTTCTGCTTTATTTTTGGCTAATGAATAAGCGGTTTGGAAATGGTCAATGCTTTTTTTGTCATCAATATCGGCGTAGAGTTCGCCAAGCAATACAAAATAATAGGGACTGTTTTTTAATTGTAGTTTTTCTGCTTCCTGTATCGCTTTTGATTTCCCGCTTAGCTTTGAAAGCGCATAAGTCCTATTGAGCGCTGCAATTGGAGAATATTCAGTTTGCAACAATAGATTGTATAACTGCAAAATGTTTTCCCATTTTTCTTTAGAATCCTTTTTAACCGTATGCCAATATGCAATATTTGCTTCTAAATGGTATTTTGAAATTTCATTTCCCGTGGATGCCTGCATCAAAAAATAAGCACCTTTCGAAATTAATTCCTGATCCCAAAGTGTTACATCCTGTTCATCGTATAAAATGATTTCGCCACTTTCATTTTTCCGGGCCGCGAATCGTGAAGCGTGGAAACACATCAGGGAATACAATGCATTTACATTTGGCAAATCGGTAGAGTTGTTTTCTATCAAAAGAAAAGTTAGCCTCATGGCTTCACGGCAAAGATCTTCACGAAGTATAGAATCATTGCTTTCAGAATAATATCCTTCATTGTAAAGTAAATATAAAGTAGTAAGTACCGTTTCCAATTGCTTGTTCATTTCGGGGTCTGAAAACACTCCGGTATTTACGTTAACGAAATTTATATTTTCTTTTCTCAATGTTTCTTTTGCCCTGTAAAGTCTTTTGTTAATCGCTTCTTTATTTGACAAAAAGGCGTTGGCAATTTCTTCAACGCTAAACCCACAAAGAATTTTAAGCGACAAGGCTATTTGCGCTTCTATAGAAATTGCGGGATGGCAAACAACGAATAACATTTGTAATAGACTATCTGAAATATTTTTTTCAGAAAGATCTATTTCAATTTCCACAATGTCAGACCCAGCCGCTTGTTTTATTTGCGGCGCTATTCTTTCAATAAAAATCTGATCACGCGCAAATTTATTTTTGGTTTTATTTTTCGCCACAGTATAGAGCCATGCTACCGGGTTTTCAGGAATTCCTTTATAAGGCCATGTCTCTAACGCGGCTAAAAACGTTTCGCTCGCAATATCTTCTGCTGTTTCAATATGTGCTAATCCAAAAAGCTTACAAAGAACCGAAGTGATTTTAGAAAATTCAGTTCTGAACAAATGTGGTATGATTTCGGGGTGCTCCATAATGGTAAGTACCTCCCGATATGTCCGGGAGGTACGAATTGTTTTAAATCATTTCAGGCATTTTTTTTTGCAATTTTCCTGACCTCCACGCTATTTCCTTCACCCTGTAAAACAGGACAGCCTTTTGCAAATTCTATTGCTTCTTCTGTTGAATCTGCTTTTACGATTATCAGGCCTCCGATAGTTTCTTTGATGTCGCCAAAAGGCCCGTTGGTAATCATGTTTCCATGCTTTACCACTTTGGCATCTTCAAAAGATAATCCGGTGCCGTTAGTGAATTTGTTTTGAGCGGCGATGCCTCCTATCCAATCCATCGTTTGTTTCATCCATTGTTGAATCTGTTCGGGCGATGCTACTTTGGCGCCATCTTCGTGCCTCATGATTAATGCGAATTCTTCCATGTAATTAATTTTTAATTTTTAAAAAATATTATGTTGACACCCTGATAACAAATGAGATATTGAAAACAGGACATGAAATAATTTTATTTTTTTAGAAGACATTCCTATGTAAAACCGTCCGGTTAAAGTTATAAAATTAAACATTCACAAAATGTTTGCAGTCGCCAACAAAAAAAGGCCGCCTCAATTAAGAGACGACCTTTACCATTTATGAAAATCGTTTTAAGGGTCGGATTTATTTTACTTCCTCAAATTCTGCATCGGTCACGTTATCACCACCCGCATTTGCTTCTGCACCTTCCTGGTTAGTTCCTTGTCCGTTTGTCTGTCCGTCGCTACCGCCAGCTTCTGTTCCCTGGGTTGCTTTGTACATTTCTTCGCTTGCGGCAGTCCATGCAGCATTAAGTTCGGCAAGTGAAGAATCTACAGCGCTTGCATCCTGGGCCTTATGGGCTTCTTTTAATTTTGCCAAAGCGCCTTCAATTACTGTTTTCTTATCCGCAGAAATTTTATCTCCATATTCTTTCAATTGTTTTTCAGACTGGAAGATCAAACTATCTGCCTGGTTCATTTTATCTACTTTTTCTCTTTCTGCTTTATCTGAAGCTTCATTGGCTTTAGCCTCGTTCTTCATTTTTTCGATCTCTTCTTTGCTTAGTCCGCTTCCCGCTTCAATACGAATGTTGTGTGATTTGCCAGTGCCTTTGTCTTTAGCCGAAACGTTTAAAATACCGTTTGCATCAATATCAAAGGTTACTTCTACCTGTGGTACACCGCGCGGAGCCGGTGGAATTCCATCAAGGTTAAATGTTCCAAGGCTTTTATTCTGACTTGACATTGGGCGCTCACCTTGCAACACATGAATCTGTACACCAGGTTGATTATCGCTGGCAGTAGAGAATACTTCCGTTTTCTTTGTAGGAATAGTTGTATTGCTTTCTATCAATCTTGTCATTACGCCACCCATTGTTTCAATACCCAAAGAAAGCGGGGTAACATCAAGCAATAACACATCTTTTATTTCTCCTGTTAAAACACCACCCTGTATAGCAGCACCAACAGCCACTACTTCATCCGGATTTACACCTTTATGGGGTTTTTTACTAAAGAAATTCTCTACAATTTCCTGCACTTTAGGAATACGTGTAGAACCGCCTACCAATATCACTTCGTTGATATCATTCTTTCCAAGGCCAGCGTCTTTCAGAGCGGCTTCACAAGGTTTTAAACAGCGTGAGAAAAGGTTGTCTGCCAATTTCTCAAAATGAGAACGCGTCAGTTTTTTCACAAGGTGCTTTGGAACACCATCCACCGCTGTGATATAGGGAAGATTGATTTCAGTTTCGGTAGACGAGGACAATTCTATTTTAGCCTTTTCAGACGCTTCTTTCAGGCGTTGCCAGCTCATTGGATCTTTATGCAGATCAATCCCTTCATCTTTCTTAAATTCTGCGGCCAACCAATCCATGATCACTTTATCAAAATCGTCACCACCAAGGTGGGTATCACCATTGGTTGATTTTACTTCAAATACGCCATCCCCCAACTCAAGAATTGAAATATCAAATGTACCACCACCGAGGTCAAATACGGCAATCTTTTGATCCACGCTTTTTTTATCAAGCCCGTAAGCCAGGGCCGCAGCAGTAGGCTCATTAATGATCCGGCGCACTTTTAAACCCGCGATTTCGCCGGCTTCTTTTGTAGCTTGTCTTTGTGAATCGTTAAAGTAAGCAGGAACTGTAATTACCGCTTCAGTTACTTCTTGCCCCAGGTAATCTTCAGCCGTTTTTTTCATCTTCTGAAGAATCATTGCAGAAATTTCCTGCGGTGTATATTGCCTGCCATCTATGTCAATACGAATGGTATCATTGTCACCTTTTACTAATTTATAACTCTGATGGGTAGCTTCAGTAGTTACCTCATCCCACTTATGTCCCATAAAACGCTTCACACTCATTATTGTATTGGTCGGATTGGTAATCGCCTGTCTTTTTGCAGGATCACCCACCTTACGTTCCCCGTTTTTCAAGAATGCTACTATTGAAGGCGTTGTGCGGCGGCCTTCATCATTTGCTATGACTACGGGTTCGTTACCTTCCATTACTGCCACGCAACTATTAGTAGTTCCGAGGTCAATACCTATAATTTTTGCCATAATTTATAATTTATTTTTAATAATTGTTTTCTTAATGACAAGGTTTGTGCCAATGAGAAAAATGTGCAAAAATGTCAGTAGGAGACTTTTGAACAATAAACGCTTGTGATAATGTTTTATCTTAGAGATTCAAAAACAGGCACGAGCCTCACCGAAAAATGGATTTATACGGACAGGAAAGCAAGAGTATTCCCCAAAAAATTACGCTCCATTTCATTGAAATTCTTTTGTTATGGTTCTCTTATTGGATATTATTCCAATCCGGTGGAGCCTGGTTTGAGAAACATTTACACATTCACAAAGCTGCCGGAAATACGGCAGGAAGAATAATTATTTTTGTTTTCAATATTGTCATTTTTCTAAGAATTGGTTATATGATGTTCTACCTCTTGAAAAGAAAAATCCCGTGGGAAGAAAGTTTTAGTGTTCCATTCGCGTTTGCGATTTATTATGTTGGATTTTCTTTATTAATGTTGCCGTCTTCCAGGCCTTTTGATGGACTTGATTATTTTGCTATTGCATTATTTATTTTCGGTTGTACACTTAATACCGGCGGAGAAATTTTAAGAGCAAGATGGAAAAGGAATCCCGACAATAATGGCAAAATATACACGAAAGGATTTTTTAAATATTCCAGGCACATTAATTATTTCGGCGACATTCTTTGGGTAACTGCTTATGTGCTGATAACCCGGAACTGGTATGCGGCTATCATCCCGGTTTTATTATTTTGCGGTTTTGCTTTTTATAACGCCCCAAAGCTGGACAAGTACCTCAAAAGCAAATATGGCCCCGATTTTGACGAATATGCAAGTAAAACCAAAATGCTGATTCCTTTTATTTATTGAAGAATGAAAAATTCAGATTGAAATAAGTCTCCCAACAATTTCATGGCGTTTCTTATTATTTCAACTCATATATAATTTCTTTACTCTCAATAATTATAAAATGAGTTGAATAGAAGAATCTGGGTTAAATGTTGTTTTACTATGCAAAAGGAATTTATGAGCGCAGTTTATACCTATTAAGGGGTGGCTCAATCCTGACTTGTCCAAACCTTTGTTTCATTAATTTATTCTAACTGTTACGGTGATTTCTATTTTTTTGAACCACTTATCCTCAAACAGCTTACAAGTTGATACTATTACTAAAACCGCTATTGGTGAAATTAAATCCTGAATTCATACTCAGTTTAACTTCCGTTTCAACGCCGCTGCTGATCATTCCAACCTGCCCACTTACACCTGCACTTGTCTTAACACCTGCGTCAGTTGCGTTTCCATTTCCGTCAAAGGTTACATAAATAGTTTCACTGGCGCCAGCACTAACAGTTAGTGGCCCTGCTCCCGCATCTACCGACACACCCATACCCGCAGATAAAGTAGATTGTCCGTTCGTAAAATCATGTTTATAGCCCACCTTTACCAATTCGCCGCCCGATATTTCGAAAGATGTGCAATCCAGATTGAGCTTCCCAATACCAAAACCCATTGTTAAAGAGACCGGACAATCGGGTCTTGCGTTAGCTGTATATTTATCAATAGATACATTTACTTCTTCCTGATTCGATTTTGGACAAGGGTCAGCTAATAAAGGTGTAGTGTATGAAAGATCTTTCATTTCATCCAGAAAATCAATAACGATATCGTAAAACCCCGCATGGCTTCCATGGTGGTTAAGATTATCTAACTGCACCCAGTAAACAAATTGATCAAAAATATCCAACAAAAATCTTCTGTACCGCTTCCTGTAAACCAGGTTAATTTCTGCTGCTTTACTTTGGTATTCATCCGCTACACTATGTAACGCTTTGCACATTTTCGTGTTTACCTCTTCACAATTAAGGCATGCATTATGACCCAACTCACCTCCCTCACCATACCTGTATTGCGCTTTATATGTTGCAACTGTTTGCTCTGTTTTTTGATGATACTCGTCAAAAAAAGAATTCATTTTCAGGCGGTAATCTTTATTAATCACTAAAGTATCCTGCCTGTAAATTTTATTTAACTTCATAATCATTAGGGTCGCTATGTGCAAAAATGGTGGTGCATTGATTTTTACAACCTTCCCTTCGCTTATTTTTTCAAGCATTAATTTTTTGGTGGTTTCAATTTGCTCTTCATTTTTATTCTCTTCAGTTTCCATCAGGCTGCTGTACGCCATAGTTAAGCGATCTATTTCCTTAGCAAAAAGATCCAGCTTTTTTCCAACCATTTTTAAATCATCAATATGATAACATTCGTCGGGCAATTCTATTTTAAATTGATTAAAATAGGCAGGTGCCTTGTAATGTTGTTGCATAAGATTTAGGATATCAACCTCCGGATCTAATTTTGATAAGTGCTCATACGCGTTTTCATTAAAACCACCTTCCAATGATTTTGAAAATGCCGATTGTGCATCTGCGATATCGCCTTCACCTTCGTAAAGACAACCCAAAGAATTATTGGCTTCAGGATGCGAAGGTGCATAATGAACACAATTAATAAACATTTGCTTAGCTTTCTTTTTTTCACCTAAACCAAGCCAGGCTCTGCCGAGATTATTGTATAAAGAGGCTTTATCAGAATCGTGTTGCAAGGCGTATTCTAAAAGTGGAATTGCTTTTTCTTCGTGCCCTACCATGTTGAGCATGGCGCCCAGGTTATTCAATGCATTTGGGTCAGGAAATAATTGCACAGATTTTACAGAAAGCAATAAGGCTTCTTCAGGAGATCCATTATACCACGCCACTATCGCTGCTGCATTT
>JAHEZA010000407.1 GCA_023251335.1 Chitinophagaceae bacterium
GCATAGAAACATTAAATTTACAGAATACATACAATTTTGCCAGTGCTGTAGATTTTGCCAATAACAATACTAATTTCACCAATGGAAATTGGGTAAATTTTACAATAGATCAGCAGGCATTGGATGCCCATTGGGGAGCCGAAAAAGTGTTAGATTTTTGGAGAACGGTTTTCACTAGAAATAGCCTCGATGGAAGCGGAATACCAATTTTAGGTTATGTTCACGCAGGTAACAATTGGAGCAACGCGCAATGGGTTTCTGGTCAGAATAATAATTATATGGAGTACGGCGATGGTGATGGAAACACCTTTAATCCTTGGACCTCATTAGACCTTTGCGCCCACGAAATGGGGCACGGGATTAATGAATTTACTGCTAACCTTACTCCCGGGACACAGGAATCCGGAGCGCTAAATGAAGGGTTTAGTGATATATGGGGAGCAAGTGTCGAGCAATGGGCGGCACCCACCAAACAAACATGGCTTTTTGGTGAAGAAATATTTAATTCAACTGCTTATGATTGTGTTCGTAATATGCAATCGCCTAAAGACAGTTATGCCCAGGAGGGAAAACATCCCAATACATATCATGGTCAATATTGGGATCCTAACGGAGAGCCACATGTCAATTCAACTGTTTTAAGCCATTGGTTTTATTTATTATCACAAGGCGGCTCTGGCACAAATGATAACAGCAGCAGCTTTTCTGTAACGGGGATTGGTATGGCCAAAGCAGAAGCAATTGCATGGAGAACAGAATCGCATTATTTAACCAGTTCAGCAAATTATGCTACAGCAAGAACTGAAAGCATACAAGCTGCAACAGATTTATATTGTGCTAATTCTCCCGAGGTGATGGCGGTAACAAATGCCTGGTACGCCGTAGGAGTTGGTGCAAGTTATAATCAACTTAATCTTATGTCTATTTCAGGCCAAAATTACATTTGCACTTCCAGCGCTTATACTGTTATCCACCAGCCAACAGGAATCACATCTACTTTATGGTCAACCAGTAATCCATCCGTTGCAACAATCAACACATCAGGTGTTGCGTCAAAAGTAAGTAATGGTTCAGTTTATATTTACGCAAATATGTATGGGTCTTCAGGATGCTCTACAACGCTTTCAACTATTTCCATACCTGTAGGAATTACTACGGCAACAGTTACGTTTTCTCCTACCTCAACTTGCAGTGGCACCTACCAAACATGGAACTTAAGCGCTGTCCCGGAAAATTTTGGCACAAACTGGAACTGGACTGTTAGCTATTTGACCACAGGTAGCCAAATTTTTATTTACAATCCTAATTCATCAACCACTTTTGCAGATGTTTCAGGAGGCGGCACCGTAGATTTAACTTATACAGATGCATGTGGCAATCACCTTTCATCCGGCGGTACTGTTTACAGTACTTGTCACAGTGGATATCAGGCAACTAATTATACGGTAGCGCCCAATCCCGCGCAGAGTGATATAACCGTGAGCGGCGTTACCAATAGCAATCTTGCAGTTACAAAAACAAAAACAGTTTCGTCATCGAATCTTATTTATGGAATTAAAATAACCGATATTTTAGGAACATTAAGAAAATCTTTTCAATATAAAGCAGGAGTTCGTTCAATAAAAATTTCTGTTTCAGATTTGAATCTGGGAATCTATTCACTTTCTGTTTTTGACGGGCAACAATGGCAAAGCCAAAATATAATTGTGCAGAAATAATTTAAAAAGAGTATTTATCAAAAGAAAAGAGGAAGGGCTGATAATCGTGTAAACGAAAAACTTCCCGTTTTGGCGCAAGGGCATAATTCGTGATTAAGTGCAAACGTCCGAAAACATAACCTTGCGCCAAATTGTGGTATCTAATAACGTCGTTGAATAACCTTTTAGTTTGTCGGTATCTTTCCCGGTAAGTGTTTGTGTAAAAATAAAAATCTTCATTAGAAGCCTGCCTGTCCGCTAGGCAGGTTCGCTTACTGCATCTGATATACAAAAAACAGATATCTTATTATCAAACTATCGGGATGTGGGGGCGCCCGCTTCTTGCATTTCAAACTGCATCTTATGTAGCTGAAAGTAATGCCCTTGCAGGTTCATCAGTTCGTTGTGGGTTCCCATTTCTTTTATTACTCCCTTATCGAGAACCATTATTTTATTGGCCTTGCGGATGGTAGATAGGCGATGTGCAATTACAATAGACGTCCTGTCTTTTATTAATTTGTCAATGGCATGTTGTATCAGCATTTCGCTTTGGCTGTCAATAGACGAGGTGGCTTCGTCCAGGATTAAAATGGACGGATTGTATAGCAACGCCCTTATGAATGACAATAACTGCCGCTGGCCCAGAGAAAGGGTTGTGCCTCTTTCCATCACTTTAAAATCGTAGCCGCCGGGCAATTGCATAATGAAGTCATTCACCTCAATCATTTTCGCCGCTTCTATTGCCTGTTCTTTTTTTATGTTGGGATTTCTCAACGTGATGTTATCCAGAACTGAGCCGCTGAATAAAAAGACATCCTGCAATACAACGGCTATCCGGCTTCTCAGGAAATCAAGGTCATAGTCTTTGATGTCGCGGCCATCAATTTTTATTTCTCCTTTGTTGATCGGGTAAAGCCGGTTGAGCAAACTGATGATAGAAGTTTTTCCACTTCCGGTATGGCCTACAATGGCCAGTGTTTCGCCAGGTGCGATAGAAAAATTAATGTTCTTCAATACATAATCTTCCTTATTATAGGCAAACCAAACATTTTTAAATTCCACTTCTCCTTTTATAAAACCGGACTGAATGCCATCGTGATAATTGGTAGTTACATTATCATTTTCCAATACTTTAAAAACTCTTTCGCTGGCTACCATGCCCATCTGCAGCACATTAAATTTATCAGCAATCTGCCGCACCGGCCTGAATAGCAAATTCAGGTACATGATAAAAGAAATAATAACCCCGGCATTGACAGAATAATTTCCTCCCCACCAAACCAATAATCCAATACAAAAAGCCAGCACAATTTCCACTATTGGAAAAAAAACGGAATAAGCAAAGATGGCATTGATATTGGCATTGCGATGTTGTTTGTTGATAGCATTAAATTTATTAAACTCTTTATCTTCTCTCGCAAAGGCCTGTACCACGCTCATTCCCGCAATGTGTTCCTGCACAAAAGCATTTAACGCCGCAACCGCATTTCTTACTTTGATAAATGATTTATTCACGCTTTCTTTAAAATAATAAGTAGCGATAATCAATATGGGGAAAGGCGCGAGGCTGATGAGCGATAGCCTCCAATCAGTAAAAAACATAAACAATAAAATAGCAATAATGGAAAGCAAATCAGAAATGATCGGAATCAACCCGTTCGCAAAAATATCATTAATGGATTCTATATCATTGATGGTGCGTGTGGTCAACGTACCAATAGGCGTTTTATCAAACTGCGAAAGATTGAGGCCCAGTACTTTTTTATAAACGGTCACTCTCAGATCCTTTACCACCGTTTGCCC
>JAHEZA010000408.1 GCA_023251335.1 Chitinophagaceae bacterium
ATTTTGCACCGTGGAGTGATTTTACGGGTTATCAATCGGTGAATCCTCAGGAGCCTGCTGCTGTAAAGGATATCAATCATTGGCAAGCTCTTTTGGTTAATGGCAAAGCGCAACATTTTTTGGTACCTCACTGGCCTTTAGTAAAACCTTTTGCTTTGCAATTTGCAAAACAGTTCAGGCCGGAACCTCCTTTCAATACAAAAGACTCGCCCAATGATTTTAAGAAACAGGCACAGGAAATACTTTCTATAAGCGAATCCCTGAGTGATAAAGAAAAAGCCATTGCCGAGTACTGGGAAGATGGTCCTGATTCCTTTACGCCGCCGGGGCACTGGTGCGAGATTGCACAATTCGTTTGTGAAAAAGAAAGATATGGCAATAAAGATTGTATCAAATTATTTTTCGCGCTTACCAATGCAATGCTTGATGCCTCTATCGCCTGTTGGGAATGCAAGCGTCGCTATGATTCAGTACGCCCGATTACAGCAATACATGAATTATATCGTGGTAAAATAATCAAAGCCTGGGGCGGCCCGTTCAAAGGATCTGTAGAAATGGATGGTAAAGACTGGGTGCCTTACCAACCCTCCAATTTTGTAAGCCCACCATCTCCGGAGCACGTTTCGGAGCGTAGCGCATTCGGCAAGACCGCTGCATATATCCTTTATGCCTACACGAAAAAAGAAGGTTTTAATGGATGCTTCTTAGTAAAAAAAGGATCATCACGAATAGAGCCTGGTAAAACCCCGTCGGCAGATATCATGCTGGAGTGGCCTACGCTTACAGCCGCTGCTGAAGAAGCCGGTATCTCGGGTTTATATGGCGGCATTCATTTTAAAAGAGCCAATGAGTTAGGGCAAAAATTGGGCACGGCAGTTGGAAAATGTGTTTGGGAAAAAGTATTGGTTTATTTTAATGACTAAGGTGGTGAGTTGTGAGTTGTGAGTGGGGATGCGGCGTGTCATTTAGATAGAGACCATCGAACAGATTCGCCTTTCAGTAAACGAATAAATTTTTGTGATTTTTATTTTTTAAAGTGTGTATTCCGAACGAAAACAGTGCGGTTTTGCAAAATATTCCCGTTTCCATTTTTCACTTAAAACTAAAACATCATGGCAAAAGCAATAAAAACCCAACGGACTCCATACAAATTTCAGTATGCGGTAAAGTTTATTTGCTCAGCAAACATTCCCGGCACTTCCCAAACCACCGATGCATTTGTTCCCGGCATTTACCAGACGGCAGTAAATATCCATAACCCTCAAACAATTGCAATAAAATTCAGGAAAAAAATTGCTTCCCCTTTAGGTATCTCAAAATATTTTGATGATGTGTTGAAGCCCGATGAAGTTAAAAGAATAACCTGTTCGCAGATACAGGATTTCGGCATCACATTTATCCACGGCTTCGAAGGATTTCTTGTAATAGATAGTACACATAGTTTGGACGTGGTGGCCGTTTACACAGCAGGTGGGCGAGGGGAGCAGGTATCAAGTATTGACGTAGAACAAATTAAAGAAAGGAAGTTGTGATTTAGTCCGTTGGTCCCCGCCTGATTTAATTATCCAGTAAACAAATAATTATTAATGATTTCTATTTTCGGACATGAATTATTAATTAATAATCAATATTCAATTCTTAATAATTTAAAATGCCAATAATATCAGTAGCTATACAAAAAGGAGGCTCGGGAAAAACGACTACTACCATTAACCTGGGAGCTGCACTACAGCGTTCAGGAAAAAAAGTTTTATTGATAGACGCCGATCCGCAGGCCAATCTTTCGCAATCGCTGGGGATGAAGGAAGAGCCTGACTTCAATCTTTATTCTGAAATAAAAAAGGAAATTACCGGTGAAGGTTCTGATATAAAAAAAGCCATTGTAGAAATAAGGCCGGGTTTTAGCATTGTCCCTGCATCTATAGAATTGGCTGATGCCGAAATGGAACTGGTAAGTGTATATAGCCGCGAGCAGGTGCTGAGCTGGATACTGAAACCTGTTGTAAATAATTATGATTTTATTTTTATTGATTGTCCACATTCTATTGGAATGTTAACGGTAAATGCATTGGTAGCCTGCGACCTGGTATTGATTCCATTGCAGGCAGAATTTTTACCACTCAAAGGAGTACAAAGTTTTATGCGACAGTTTAAGACTATTAAAAAAAGACTAAATCCGAAAATTAAATTGATGGGTTTTGTTCTTACTAAATTTGATGAACGCAAAAAGATGAATCATAACGTACAGGAACAATTGGAAACAGAATTTGGCAGCAAAGTTTTTCAAACACACATTCGTACCTGCATAAGCCTGGCAAAGGCGCAGGAAGCTGGAATGGATGTTTTTACGTTTGATAAAAATTCAAACGCAGCAAAAGATTATGATAAACTGGCTAAGGAGTTCATGGATAAATTAGAACAGTAAACAAACAATTAAACCTGCTTTCTATTTTCGGGTTTAACTAAAAAATTATATGTCATACAGATCACGTGTTTACCGCCAGCGCAATGCGCACACTCAGGAGGATGCAGTAAAGGAGCCTTTTTTTGCCAAACAAAATGATACAAATAAATCAGGGAAAAATGCTTTCTTCCAGGCAAAGCTTTCTGTGAATGAACCGGGTGACAAGTATGAACACGAGGCGGATGCTGTAGCGAATGCAGTGATAAATCAACCTGCAAAAAAAACAATTGTGCAACAAAAAGAGGCGTATCCTGAAAAAGAAAAGAAAGAAATTCATAAAAAAGATAGTCTCACAAGCGAAGAAGAAAAAAAGAAAAAAGTAACGTCGGTCCAAACGAAACAGGAAGGAAATGCAAACACAGCTTCACTGAAGGTTTCATCGAAAATTGAACGTTCTTCCGGCAAAGGAAATCCATTGCCACAAAAAACACTGTATGAAATGAATTCCTCTTTCGGCGCTGATTTCAGTGAGGTGAATGTACACGATGATAGCGAGGCGGTAAATATGAATAAGGAGCTGAACGCACAAGCGTTTACACATGGCCGTGATATTTATTTTAATGAAGGAAAATATGATCCTGAAAGCAGCGAAGGAAAATTTTTGCTGGCGCATGAGTTGACGCATGTGGTGCAACAGGGAGGTATTGAAAATGCAAAAGCAAATGCCGGAAGTAAAAACTGCAACGTCAATTTTAACCATTCATCTTCGTCTATTTTTCGCCAGGGACTACTCACTCCCGGCCAGGAGCAATCAGCCGTTCTTTTTAACAACAGAAGATTTGATTTGCGTTCACGGATGATCATTCAGATCATAACCGGTGCCGGAGTAGATGGAGTGATCGGGTCACAAACCGTTGAGGCCATTGCGGCTTTTCAAAATGCAAATGGCCTTACAGATGATGGAAAGGTTGGGGAAGATACGCTCAACGTTATGTTAAGGGACAGGGTGGCTGCCGGCTCACAGGATCAGGCGATTCAATTGGTGGTTGATTTTTTCAATCTTGACCTTTCACAAACTCTAAGCATAACTTTC
>JAHEZA010000409.1 GCA_023251335.1 Chitinophagaceae bacterium
AGTTATTATGCCACCGTTTTAGACCGGGTGGGGCATATAGATGAAGATTTAAAACCATTGAGCGAACTGGGCATCCTTATTGACAAAGATGATGAAGGATACCTGTTGCAAATATTTTCCAGGCCGGTAGAAGACAGGCCTACCCTATTCTTTGAAATCATACAACGAAAAGGTGCGAAAAGTTTTGGTAAAGGAAATTTCAAGGCATTATTTGAAGCGATAGAAAGAGACCAGGCAGAAAGAGGAAATTTGTAAATAAGCGTCTTGCAATTTTCAGTTAAAGAAAATATCCGGCACCAAATATTCATCTCGCAATCGGAAAAATAATCAATGCATGCGATATTTAAAAATTGGTTAAGTTATTTTTACAAACATTATTGATTCAATAAAAAAATTAATTTTACGTTCTAATTAAGGAACCACTCTTCTATAAAAAATGTCCAGATCAATATTTCAGTTTTTTATTCTGATTGCTTTTCTCTTCAATTTGCCATTGATTTCTACGGCTCAGGATTCTTACCTTTCTGTTAAAAAAGTTTCATTCAAAATGCCGGGCGAATTGGGCATAAGGGCCGATTCACTTCAAAGCGAATTTAAGGCCAAAGGATTAACATGGCCTGCCAGGTACATGTTTATCAGGAGTTTTAAATATGATGGGCAGTTGGAAGTTTGGGTAAAAAATGATGCCAAGGAAAAATACAAACTCTTTAAAACATATAAGGTTTGCCTTCAAAGCGGCGCTATGGGACCAAAGCGAATGCAAGGCGATTTCCAGGTGCCTGAAGGATTTTATTATATTACCGAGTTTAATCCAAACAGCGCTTATCATCTCGCCCTCGGGCTTAATTATCCGAACGCTTCAGACAAAATTTTGAGCGACCCCGTAAGGCCCGGAAATGGAATTTACATCCATGGAAGCTGCGTTTCGATTGGATGTATTCCAGTTAGTGATCAGGACATTGAAGAGATATATATAATAGCAAGTGTGGCGAAAGCTAATGGACAAGATTTTATCCCTGTTCATATTTTTCCTGTACGATATAATAAAAAAAGTTCCTGGGAATATTTTGAAAATTATACAATTAACAACCTCTCTTTAAAAGATTTCGATCTGCGGCTTAAAGAAGCGTATGATAAATTCGAAGCTACCAGGCAAGTACCTATCATCCTAATAGATCCAAAAGGAGAATATGTTATTGATTGAGCAGGCAGAAAGCAGAAGGCGAATGAAAAAAATATATTCAATATTCAATGTTCAAATGAATAATTCTGAATAATATCGATCAGTAAACGAACAAATTCTTGCGATTATTAATTTCTCTCTGAAAAAAATTCAATGATCAATATTCAACGTGTAAGGAAGAAATTAGGAAATTACTTAAACATCTTTCATCAACAGCCGGATGGTTTCTTTACTCTTTTGTTCCAGAACAATTTCTTTGTGCCCGGTAAGCATAGTTATATATTCCGGCGTGTAATGCCGGATGGTTAGCAGTGTGAGATCCTTTTGGATCTGTACTTCAAAAATCTCCGCAGCACGGGCAGCTAATTGTTCGGTCTTTTCCGAAACATCATCAATACAGAGCATCAGGCTGATAGCAGCATTTTGCGAAAGATTGGGTTTAATTCGCAGCTCTTCCAAAATTTCATTTAGGTATTGAGTCGGCCGTCCTTCCGCGAAAGAAAAATCGATTGTTTGCAACTTAAATAAAACCTGGTTTTGTTTATAAACAATTACCGGGGGCAGATCATGAGGACTCACCCCGGTAATAACGGTACCGGATAGCCGCAAATCTGCAAATGATTTCACGTACAACGGGATATTTTTGTTTTGCAAAGGCTTGATCGTTTTAGGATGAATCACCTTTGCGCCATAGTAAGCCATTTCTATTACTTCCTTGTAGCTTAGTTCTTCGATGCAAACTGCGTCTTTAAAATCTTTAGGATCACCATTCATGATTCCGTTTACATCTTTCCAGATGGTAACGCTTTCCGCATCAAGCAATTCTGCAAAGATACCCGCAGTATAGTCGCTGCCTTCGCGCCCGAGCGTGGTACTTTCATTTTCATCTGTACTGCCGATAAAACCTTGTGTGATTACAAAATTATTTTTCTCAAATAACGGCAATAATTTTTCAACCGCATTTTTCCCTGAAACTTCCCAATCTATTTTTGCGTCGCGAAATGCATCGTCTGTTCTTAAAATATCCCTCACGTCAAGCCATTGATTGTGGATCTTTTTTTCATTTAAAAAATAAGATATTAACGTAGATGAAAGTAGTTCACCGGAACAAACGATTTGGTCGTAATAATAATTATAATCCTTAACCGGCTTGTCGTGCAGCAGCCATTCCACTTCCGTAAAAAAATCATTCAATGAATTGGTCGCTTTTTCCCATTGTAATGTAATCAGGTATTTCAGAAGATCCAGATGCGCCTTTTTTATTTTTTCAAACAACCGGAAAGTATCTTCCTTTCTTTCTTCAAAAAATGCTTCGGAAACGCTTTCCAGCGCGTTGGTCATTTTTCCCATCGCTGATATTACAATCAATATTTTTTCATCCTTGAAATTTTCAAGAATGTGCGCTACGTTTTGAATACTGTCAAAATCTTTAATAGATACACCGCCAAATTTAAACACCTTCATTGCAGATATATTTAACCGTTGATTTTATTGATAAAAAAAGTAAGAGAAAGAATGCAGATAACCGGATAAAAGGCGTCATATCGAAAGGATAAAAATCAAGTAGTGTATAAATTAAAGTTTATTCAAATACCCATTTGGCTTTATCTTCTGCTGGTTGCCTGTTCGAAAACGTTCCAGGAACATTCGCAGGATAGCCAATATAAAAAAATCCAATCAATTTATCTTCATCCTCCAGATCAAAATAAGATTTCGCTTCCTCGAGATAAGTAATACCGCCCGTCGAAAGATAGCCACCCAGGCCATAAGCGTTTACGGTAAGATAAATATTTTCAATAGCGCAACCTATGGCAATGATCTCTTCTATTTCCGGCACCACCTGTTCTTTGCTTCGTTTCATACCGATGGCAATCACGTGTGACGACATCAACGGATAATTGATGAGGTTTAGCAATTTGGTATCCTTAAATTTATCGCCTGCGTACCGGGTATAAATTTCGGCCTGCATTTGGGAAAAACGCTGCAATCCTTCGCCTGTGAAGATGGTGAAACGCCAGGGTTCGGTCTTTTTATGAGTTGGTGCGCGGTTTGCGTTTTCCAATATCCGGTGGATGATTTCATCAGGAATATGCTTTCCTTTTTCAAACTGGTAAGGAAATGTACTTCGCCTGCTTTCTATGATTTCATTAAATAACTGGATCTCTTTTTTATTGTGCATTTCCCGGTTGTTTTATCTGATAGGGACAAATGTACAAAATTGCTTTTTTAGCGTTCTGGCAAAATGCTTGTAATAAACCGTAGGAATGAAAGAATAAAAATGAAGATAAACTG
>JAHEZA010000410.1 GCA_023251335.1 Chitinophagaceae bacterium
ATGTTCGTTTTGTGCTGCACCACACGGAAAAATACATCCTTTATATGATTAGGAATCTTGTTTAGTAATCCGAGCGGTATTGGATGTAAATCCCTTGTCGATTTTAACTCTCGGGTGCCAAAATAATAGACATTTTTTTGTTTGCAATAGTGAATACCATGCCAGCCAGTCTTGGTTTGATAGCCATGAAAGGAATAATCATAACCTATGAAACGACCTTTAAAAAAATGGTATTCTATTTGGATTTGCTTTTTGCTTTTGAGTTTAGTCGTAAAGCTATCGAACGATGTTTCAAGCATTTGAAATTCTTTATAATCCATAATGAATATGCCGGGCTTTAATTAATTCCGGATTTTGTAGTAAAAAGTTATGGTAAGATTGTAAATCAATAGAGGCTTTTGGAAATTCGAAATTTTCTTCTGGCTGCATATTTTTTTCATCTATGCCTATTTTTTTAAACCTTGCTTTATAGCGGTATAAAGTTGCTCTGGAATACCGGCTTATGCGTGAAGCTTCTTTGAATGAACCCGAACTGGCAAGCAGGTCATAAAATTTGATTATGTCGGCTTTAGGTAATTTATGTCTATTCATTGAATTGTATCTGTCAATTTTTATACTGACTACTTCTTCGGACGGTAATTCTTTCAGTTGGAATTCATTAATAAATTTGGATAAAAGCCTGTAAATACAGGACTGTATAGGTTTTAGGCTAAAATAAGGAAAACTAAATAAAGAAAGTTTTACTCCAGTCCCGGGCACTTATAAAATGAAAAGCCTTGAATGTTCAAACTTTCAAGGCTTTTTGATTAAAGAAAGCGATAACATTCTATCCGTATCCACCTAAATAGAATTTTGCATTTTTTGTTGCTTTACTGTCTTTAAATTTTATAAACTTTATTAGAAAAAACACCCAACCTCTACACTATTTTTTCTACCAGCAATCTTTCGCACACTAAATTGCTCAATACTTCTGCATTCCTTTTGTCATAACTGATTACAATTGATTTATCAAAAGGTTCTATGGATTTAATTTTAATTTTTAATCCAAGGTACATTCCCTTTCCGTTTAACAATTTCAGAAATTCAGACGTCGTTTTAATTACAGCGCTAAGCCTAACTGTATCACCCGCCTCACAATCGCTTAATTTGCTATAATCTTTCCAAACTACTTTTCCTTTGGAATCCGGTATGGGCGAACCGTGTGGATCTACCTTGGGATAATCCAGCATTTCGTCCATTTTCTCAAAAAACACAGGAGATTGAATGTGTTCAATTTGTTCGGCAATATCGTGAACATCTTCCCAGCCCAGGTT
This sequence comes from Chitinophagaceae bacterium, assembly GCA_023251335.1. Lineage (GTDB taxonomy): Bacteria > Bacteroidota > Bacteroidia > Chitinophagales > Chitinophagaceae > Ginsengibacter. The sequence continues at coordinate 1,314 of JAHEZA010000410.1, forward strand.
CATTTTTTCGACCAGGAACATTTCTGTAAGCCTGTGCTTTCTTATGATAAGCCCCGCTTCCTTTCTTCCCTTTTCAGTTAAACGCAGCGGCTTGTAACTTTCATAATGCACTAATTTCTTTTTAGCCAGCTTTTTCATCATACTCGTTACGGTAGGCATTTTTATGTCGAGCGTTTTGGATAATTCCGCCACATTTACTTCGCCACTTTGGTTGGCGATGTTAAAAAGTGCTTTCAAATAATTTTCTTCTGTTAATGAATTAATCATTCACCTGGTTTGGCTTTGAAATAGTTTCAACAATTGGCTCTTAATATCATAAGACAAAACTAATGCTAAAAGTTACTTAATTAAAACAAAAAATTAATTTACTAAAAAAAATTTGTTAGATTCGTCTAACTTTATACTTTTGCAATAAGTAAATTAACGAATAAAGCAATCGCTTTACTGCGGCGCAACATTATAAATATCATGAGTATCATAAGCAGATCCGATTCGCATTCTTTAAGCGAAGTACATTCTTCAGTAATTACTAAAAAGAAAGGCTGGCGGCAAATTACGGCTTTCCTCGGCCCGGCTTATCTTGTAAGCGTGGGGTATATGGATCCGGGGAACTGGGCTACCGATATTGCGGGCGGCTCCGCATTTGGATACAACCTGATATGGGTATTGCTGATGTCGAACCTGATAGCGGTATTATTGCAATCGTTGAGTGCACGACTGGGAATAGTGAGAGGCATGGATCTCGCGCAAGCCTCAAAGAATGCATATCCACGTTGGGCCAATATTCCTTTATATATCCTGGCCGAAATTGCCATTGCAGCCTGCGACCTTGCAGAAATTGTGGGGATGGCTATCGGGCTTAATTTATTATTCGGGCTTCCTTTGGTCTGGGGCATTTGTCTTACTGCTTTAGATACATTGTTATTACTTCTTCTACTCAATCACGGCATGCGCACACTTGAAGCTTTTATTATTACATTGGTAGCTATTATCGGGCTTTCTTTTTTGGTGGAGATGTTCATTGTAGCGCCCGTATATGGCGATGTGGTAAAAGGATTTGTGCCTGCGAAGCTCAATGGTGAAGCACTTTACATCGCAATCGGGATTATCGGCGCTACCGTTATGCCGCATAATTTGTATTTACATTCTTCCCTGGTACAAACCCGCAAATTTGACCGGACTTTTAAAGGAATGAAAAAGGCCATTAAATTTAATTTATTGGACACTACGATCGCGCTCAATCTTGCATTTTTTGTCAATGCCGCCATTTTAATTTTAGCTGCGGCTGCCTTTTATGTAAACGGGTATTTTACCATTGCAGAAATACAAGATGCTTCTGTTTTGCTGGAAAAATTATTTGGCAAAGCAGCGCCCACATTCTTCGCGATTGCGTTAATAGCGGCCGGGCAAAGTTCTACCATCACCGGTACCCTTGCCGGACAAATAGTAATGGAGGGTCATCTGAATATCAGGATACGTCCATGGTTAAGAAGATTAATCACAAGACTGATCGCCATTATTCCGGCATTATTTACTATTGTTTATTTTGGCTCAGAAGAACTGGGAAAGCTTTTGGTACTTAGCCAGGTAGTGTTAAGTTTACAGTTAGGCTTTGCTGTTATACCGCTGATTCACTTCACGTCGGACAAAAGAACCATGAAAGAATTCAGCATTAAAACATGGGTAAAAATTTTAGCGTGGCTCAGCGCTGCGATTATTGTGTATCTAAATATACGATTGGTGGCTCAGCAAATACACAAATGGGTAAAAGATGCCGGAGATGCTTCTATCTTTGTATATGCCACAGCAATACCGATTGCAATTGGCAGCCTGGCACTTTTACTTTATATTTTTATCCATCCATTTATGAAGAAAAAATCAAAAGAAGTAAAACAACTCCCACACGGCCATGCCGGGCAAATTACAAAAGAGGCCATCATCAATTATAGACATATTGGAATCGCTATTGACTTTTCAGGAAAAGATGAAAAAGTAATTCAGAATGCTTTGATGATTGGAGGCAAAGAGGCTACTTATACTTTTATACATATTGTAGAAAGCGCTGCTGCCCGTTATTTTGGAAAAAATGCATCGGACTATGAAACACATTTAGACAAAAGTAATCTTGAAGCATACCAGGAACGGCTAAAGGAATTAG
>JAHEZA010000411.1 GCA_023251335.1 Chitinophagaceae bacterium
TAGATGCGTTGGCAGAAATAGAAAAAGAAACCGGCAATAAAATATTTACCATTTTGCAATTAAGGCTTCATCCGGCCATCATTGAGTTAAAGGAAAAAATCGCGGCAGAGCCAAAAGATAAAACACATATAGTGGAACTGGACTATATTACGAGCCGCGGACATTGGTATTATACCAGTTGGAAAGGGGACATTCAGAAAAGCGGAGGCATCGCCACTAATATTGGTGTTCATTTTTTTGACATGTTGATGTGGATTTTCGGCGATGTAAAGGGGAATATAGTAATAGAGCACACAAAAGACACGGCATCGGGAACGTTAGAACTGCAAAAAGCGACTGTAAAGTGGAGATTAAGTATTGATACCGCACAATTACCTGCCGAAGCTATAGCCGGGGGGAAACGCACTTACAGAGCATTGAACATTGATGGCGAATCTTTTGAATTCAGCGATGGATTTACGGAACTCCATACAAAATCGTATGAACAGATTTTAGCGGGTAATGGGTTTCCATTGCTAGAGACGAGAAAATCAATTGAGTTGGTGCATACGATAAGGAATTATAAAGTATAATAGTGCTCCTAGTTCTGATACTTTGTAAATGGTGGTTATTTTTTTATGGATTTTAATCATCTATCCAACCTTAATAGTTCTGCGATGTTTCGCTTTAATTTATCTTTACCTAATCTTTTTTGAATACTTATCTAAATAAGGAAAATGTGTGGAATAGCAGGTATCATATCAGTTAACAAAAATGAAGTTTCCCATCAGTGTTTAAAATCAATGACGGATGCCATTATGTATCGGGGCCCTGATGGTGAAGGTCAATGGATTAGTAAGAATGGTAAGGTTGGATTAGGGCATAGACGACTTTCTATTATAGATTTAAGTGTTAACGCCAGCCAGCCTATGCACTATCTGGACCGGTATTCTATTGTTTTCAACGGCGAAATTTATAATTATATAGAACTTAAACAAACACTGGCCGGCCAGGGGTATTCATTTAAAACACAAAGCGATACCGAAGTTTTGATGGCTTTGTATGATAAAGAAAAAGAAAATTGTCTTTCTCTTTTGGATGGCATGTTTTCTTTTGTAATTTATGATAACGCAGATGATGAAATCTTTGCAGCAAGAGATCGTTTCGGTGAAAAGCCATTTTATTATACTTACGAACCCCGCAAGCATTTTATATTCGGAAGTGAAATGAAATGTCTTTGGTCTGTCGGCGTGAGGAAAGAAATAAATGACAGGATGTTATTCTCTTTTTTGAATTATAGCGCCGTGCAAAATCCAAAAGATGAAAGTGAAACATTTTATAGTAATTGCACTAATCTGCCACACGCGCATTATTTAAAACTTTCTGTCGGCAGTTGCACTTTGACAACAAAAAGATATTATGATATTAATATCAGAAACATTGACCACACAATAACCGAAACCCAGGCCCAGGAAAAATTCCGGGAATTATTTTACACATCGGTAAAAAGAAGATTGCGCAGCGACGTAGCTATAGGTAGCAGCTTAAGTGGTGGGCTGGATAGTAGCCTGATCGTTTGTGTAATAGACCGAATCAAAAAAGGCAACCAGCAAAAACAAGATACTTTCTCAGCTATATTTCCCGGTTTTACAAAAGACGAACGGGAACATATAGATTACGTAATTAAAAGTACAAACGTTTCGCCTCATTTTACAGTTCCTGACCATGATGGTATTATTAAAGATATGGAAAAAATATTTTGGCACCAGGAAGAACCTTTTGAAAGTGCCAGTATATATGCGCAATATTGTGTAATGCGTCTCGCCAAAGAAAATAATGTTACCGTGTTATTAGATGGGCAAGGCGCTGATGAATATCTGGCCGGATACCATTCATATTATCATCAATTCTTCAATGATTTAAAGAAGAATTATTCGGAAAGATCTCAATCACAGTATCGTGCGTATTTAGAATTACATGATGCAAACGCTGTAAATGATTTAATGAAAAAGGATTTGAAGTATTTTATCCGTATGAAAATGCCGAAAACGCTGAAAGCAAGCAAAAATTTCATGAGTTTTTATAACCATAAAAAGGAATCATTTTTTTCAGATGAATTTTATAATGCCAATATTAGAAACAATGGCATTCCATATCATTATCCGAAAGATTTGAATAGCGCTTTATATCATAATATTTTTAAAGGTGAGCTACAGGGCCTGCTTCGGTATTGCGACAGAAACAGTATGTCGCAAAGCAGGGAAGTACGATTGCCTTTTTTGTATCATGAGTTGGTGGAATTTGTGTTTACACTGCCACCATATTTTAAAATAAACAAAGGATGGACCAAATGGATTTTGAGAACCGCATTTAACGGGTTATTACCTCGGGAAATTACCTGGCGCAAAGATAAAATTGGATATGAGCCACCTCAAACCAGTTGGCTTCAAAATAAGAAAATACAGGAGAAAATTCATGAAAGTAAAAGAAGATTATTCGAGCATCATGTTATCAGTAAAAAAGAATTTGAAAGAAGCACTTCTTTAAACAATAGTTCCGAACGAAATAATAAAAATTGGAAATTGTGGATGGCCGGAGAGATTTTTAATTAAACTAAGGAATGTGATGTTGTATTTTTGCAATTAATTTTTAAAAAACAAAAGAAGAAAAAACAAAAAGACAAAGAATTAAAAACGATCTAATAAAGTCTGTGATATAAACACGATTACATTCTGTAACACTTTCTTACAAAGTTTTTCTTATAATTTTAGTGGAAAAGGTAGAATTGATGCAGGAGAAATTTTTAAATAAAAAATAAATGGAATTAAAGAATTCAAAATGCCTTGTTATTGGAGGTGCAGGTTTTATTGGAAGTTATGTTGTATCTGAATTGCTAAAAAAAGATGTTCAAGAAGTGGTTGTTTATGACAACCTTGCCCGAGGGAAAATAGAATACCTTGAAGAATCGTTGACCGATCCTCGTTGTACCTTTTTTCCCGTTGGCGGCGATATTCGAGAAACTGACATTCTCAACGATGCGATGAAAGGAATGGACTATGTTTTTTGTCTCGCTGCGATGTGGCTGTTGCATTGTAAAGACTATCCGCGAACGGCCTTTGATGTTAATATTGCCGGTACTTTCAATGTCTTGGAAGCTTGTGTAAAAAACAACATAAAGAAACTCGTATGGTCTTCATCAGCTTCAGTGTATGGGGATGCCATAGAACTCCCTATGACGGAAAGTCATCCATTTAATAATAAGAATTTTTACGGCGCCACTAAGATTGCGGGAGAAGCGATGGCTGCTGCCTTTAATGACAGGTATGGATTACAGGTGATCGGGCTGCGATATATGAATGTGTATGGCCCTAACCAGGATCAGACCGCAGCTTATACAGGAGTAGTTCCTATTGTGCTTAATAAGATTGAGGCAAATGAGGCCCCAGTGATAAACGGAGACGGGAGCCAGGCTTATGATTTTATTTATGTAG
>JAHEZA010000412.1 GCA_023251335.1 Chitinophagaceae bacterium
GTTGTGCTGTTGGCCTTGTAAAAACTGTGACTGGTTTCCAATCTGAATCATTGTATCCCACATTTGTCCAACCAAAATGGTCCTCGTTGGCATTATAAACTTCACCATCGTAAACACAACTATATAAAATCGGCCCTGAAGCCCAACGCCAGTCTTTACTTGTATTAATCCATTCTGAAGTTCCATCGTTATAAGTAACTAAGATTTGCGCAATGGTTTTTTTACTTCCAAACCATTGCATCCGGTAATCATCCCACCATTTTTTGTATGGATTGTACCAGCCATTTCCAAGATGGATCCCGATTGCGTTTTCGCCTTGCTTTAGCAATGCTGTTACATCATAAGTATCATACAAAACATACTTGTGATAAGGCGTTTTAGCGGGCGCGAGCACATGATCGCCGACTCTTTTGCCATTGATGAAGAATTCATAATAGCCAAGGCCAGTAATGTAAGCACGGGCTGATTTGATTTTCTTCATCAACTTCACTTTGCGCCGCAGCAAAAGCGAACGGCCATCATGCATAATACTGTCGTTACCCGCAAATTGTTCATGTACATTTTTATAAAATCCCTGTTCAGGCAATACTTCAACAGCAGGTCCATTTCCGATCCAATTGGCTTTCCACTCATCCTGGTTTAAAAAAGCAGTTTCAAATTTTTCAATATTACTTTCATAATGATGCCCGTTTCCATCCCAGAAAATAACTTTCCAGAAATAAATACTATTTGATCTAAGATTATTTTTTCCATATTCATGCTGTATGGTTTCATTTGAAATTATTTTTCCTGAATTCCATAAATCGGGATCGTTACGATTCAATTTGTCAGATGAAGTGGCAACCATTATTTGATAGGCTGACTGAACCTGGTTACGTTCAGCAGAAGAAATGATCCATGAAAATCTTGGATGCGCTTCATCAATGTTGATTGGATTCTCTGCATATTCTACCAGCATCTTGCGGAATTGAAATCTGCTTTGTTTTTTGAACGAGCTATTCAAAATAAATAATCCTATTAATAACATGATTAATGGCCGGGGCATCCTTTTATATTTTTAAATTTATCAATCGCAACTTAGTTCATTCTCAGGTACCATTTCTAAACTTTAAGGCAACTATCGAAAAAACTAATCCGGAACAGAAAGCATTCATTTTACTCTTGGCGAGATTGGTCTTATTCGTTAAATCATTTCACGGGGTAATTCATGTAATTAAATGAATTAAATTTGCACTTTTAAAATTAAGACGTGGCACTGATAAAAAGCATTTCTGGAATAAGAGGAACTATAGGTGGAAATCCCGGAGAAAACCTGACCCCTTTAGACATAGTAAAATTTACGGCAGCCTTTGCCACTTCCTTAAATAGCGACAGCAGTAATAATAAAATAGTTATTGGCCGGGATGGAAGAATCAGCGGTAAAATGGTAAGTCAATTATGCGCGAATACCCTTATCGGGTGCGGGTTTCATGTAATCGACTTAGGACTTACCACAACACCTACAGTAGAAATTGCAGTGAAGGCGGAGAATGCTGCCGGCGGCATTATCCTGACAGCAAGCCATAATCCGAAGGAATGGAACGCACTGAAATTATTAAACAGCGAAGGCGAGTTTATTGATGCCGAAGCCGGTGAAAAAGTATTGACGATTGCAGAAAACGAAGCATTTTATTTTGTGCCCGTTGATAAATTAGGGACATATAAAGAAGATAATTCTTATTTGCAAAAACATATTGAAGCAGTCATTAATTATCCGCTCATTGATGTAGATGCTATTAAAAAAGCAAAATTTAAAATTGTTGTGGACCCTATTAATAGTTCAGGAGCTATCTATGTTCCGGCGCTTCTAAAGGCTTTAGGCGTAAAGGATATTGTTGTTATTAACGAAGAAGTGAATGGAAGATTTGAGCATAATCCTGAACCGTTGCCTAAAAACCTGAACGCATTAAGCAGTGAGGTTGTTAAGCAGAATGCATCGCTTGGAATCGCTGTAGATCCTGATGTGGACAGGCTTTGCTTTGTATGCGAAGATGGAAGTATGTTTGGCGAAGAATACACTTTAGTCGCAGTAGCAGATTACATTCTCACTCATCGTAAAGGGAACACGGTAAGCAATATGTCATCTACCAAATCATTAAAAGAAATTACGCACAATCATGGAGGAGAATATTTCCCATCAGCAGTTGGAGAAGTAAATGTGGTAAATAAAATGAAAGAAGTGAACGCTGTAATCGGTGGTGAAGGCAATGGAGGCATCATTGTTCCGGATTTTCATTATGGCGCGATGCTTTGATAGGAATCGGCTTATTTCTTTCTCATCTCGCTCATTCTAAAAAAAGCATTAAGCAATTAAGAGGCAATTATCCTGATTATTTTATTTCTAAAAATAAAATAACACTTGAAAATAATGCGGATGTAAGAGAAATCTTTCAGAAGATAAAAGATAAATACAAGAACAACCCTGTCAATACAGATGATGGATTGAAAATAGAATTTGGAAACGACTGGGTTCATCTAAGAACCAGTAACACAGAGCCAATCCTGCGAATCTATTCTGAAAGTAATTTTGAAACCACTGCTGAAAATATTGCAAAAAAAATTATTAAAGATATTCACGAGGTAATGAGCTAATTAGCCTACGCCCCAATTTGAAAATTAAAAAAACTGATTTATTGTTGCTTTACTGATAAACCAGTTAACTAATCAACGAATAAACAGGTTTTTCAATGCAAAGAATTTATTTTGACAATGCAGCTACTACTCCACTTGATCCGGAAGTGTTTGAGATAATGAAGCCTTTTTTTACGGAGAAATTCGGAAATCCTTCTTCTATTTATTCCTACGGTCGCGAAACAAGAATGGCCATTGAGAATGCACGAAAGTCAGTAGCAAAAATTTTGAATGCACATCCGGCTGAAATATTTTTCACCAGTGGAGGAACAGAAAGCACCAATACCGCTATCAACGCAGCAGTAAAAGATCTGGGCTGCAAACACATTATTAGTTCTCCGCTGGAGCACCATGCTACACTGCATTGTATTGAACATTTGACGAAAGAATGTGGTGTCAGATTATCTCATGTAAAAGTTTTTGCTGATGGCCAGATTGATTATGATGACCTGGAAATGTTGTTGAAAGATAGTCAAGAAAAAACGCTTGTTTCCCTAATGCATGCCAATAATGAGATTGGCACCATCACAGATATTGAAAGGGTGGGGAACCTTTGCAAAAAATACAATGCTATTTTTAATGCAGACACGGTACAAACAGTTGGACATTTTCCAATTGACTTGCGCAGCCTTCCGGTGCATTTCATCAATGCGGCAGCGCATAAATTTCACGGACCAAACGGAGTTGGAATGTTATACATAAATGAAAATGTAAAAATTCATCCCTACATAAACGGCGGCAGCCAGGAACGTGGCATGCGCGCAGGTACTGAGAATATTTATGGAATTGTAGGGTTTGCT
>JAHEZA010000413.1 GCA_023251335.1 Chitinophagaceae bacterium
TTTGGTATATGCAGTTAGGATTGCGATACAGTTTCTAATTAATTTTATCCATATAAAAAAAGCACCCTGAAATCTTCGTGGGTGCTTTTTTTATAATTTTACGTCAGCGAAATAAGAAATCTCCGTAATTGATTGCTTTACTGTTGCATCGACAAAGACGATTGCAGCGAAAGAACTTTTTATACATCTCGCAAACATGATCTGTTCTGGACTCCTGCAAAATCAATCAGTAGTAAACGAAAATGGCTTATTGAAATCCACAGACAACAGATTCAATAAAATCACACCTTCAAACTCAATGCAGCAAATACTTCCGGACCTGCAATACCATCTACAGTTAGGTTTTTTATTTTCTGGAAATTCTTTAACGCTGTAACTGTAGCATTGTCAAACACGCCATCTTCAGTTAGCTTGGGATTGGCTCCCGCTACATTCAACGCGGTTTGCAAGTCCAGTACCGCCGCACCGGAATTCCCTTTTCGCAAGTATGATCCGGTAGTAAATTTTCTCGGCGGCACACCGGGTTCGCCCGCCTGGCCTTGAATGGCTCCTAGTAAGGCCGGAGTTACTTCTCCGGTCACCATTAACCCATGATCTTTTTGAAACTGGTTTATTATTTTTTCAGTTTCATTTCCAAAAAATCCATCTACGGTCAGGACATAATTAAGATTGTGTAACATCCTTTGCATAGAAGAAACGTTAGAGCCCCTATCTCCCTTTTTCATATTACTATCAACTATTGGAGGTGATGGGTTGTCCAAGACAGAAGGACTTACAAAGGCCCGCACCATGCTCCTGTTTCTTTGACGACGCATCACCATTCCTCCATCACTATTATTTCCTACGGCCGTGTTTCCCTCCCATGAAAAAAAAGTAATTTTGGTGGTATCCGTCCATGAATCGAAAATTCCTGTATGGTCGCAAATGCCATTGCCATCCCAATCGAATAAAACGATATCGCCCGCTTGCGGCTCATTAGTCAATTGCTTACCAACCTTCCAAAAATTATAGCCGCCCTGGCAACTTTGGTATCCCTTTGCGGTTTCGATAAAGCCAAGCGGGTTGCCGGCATGATCATATACCCAACTTACAAAAATAGCGCACCATTTTACTCCATTAAGTCCATACCATTCTCCGTATTTTGTTTTGTTGGAATTAGCGGGTGATTCTTTGGTCCCGTTTTGCGAGGCGGCCGTTTCGATAATTGTTTTTCTAGACATAATTTATTTTTTTCTGAATGGCGCATTGAGTTCCCGGCTTTGAGCATTTAGCTTTTATCTTTCCAACTATCAATCACTCCCTGCAATCCCGTTTTAATAGCTGATGGATCTTTGCTGATGACAGCGCCCCCAAAGGCGATGATGGCACCGGCTACACTGATCACTTTCTGTATATTTTTTAATTGTTGAATGGTCGACCTTATTTCCAAAGTGGTATCATTAATCTTATTGAGCGATGCTTGGACATCGTCCATCGCAAGCGCCGTAGAAAGCGCTAAAATATCTTCACCATAGTTTAAGATAGACCATTGCATTTTACCTAACTGCTGATTTTGTGTTTTAGACATTTCATTCCAGTTATCGTAACGAAAATTACCGATAGCCTGCGCTAAACCCAGGAAATCATTGGCCAATGCATTTGCCTGCGCTGAGGTTAATTTAGCCATGATTTTTAATTTTTAAGTTTATTAAATTGAGAAACAACATTGCTGATGGCGCTTTGATATATGATTAATGAATCGCTTAATTCTTTGGCTGTCATCTTATTCCTGTTATCATAAATTTTTTGATGCCCTTCCGCAATATTTTGTAAACTGCCTGCAAAAAGATCAATTCTTTCCTGCTGTTGATTAAACATTGAAAGCGCCTGGTAATATTCCGTAGCCGCCTTTTCTTTTTCATAATCATTCAATGCATCATTCAATAGTAGTTCGCGGTAAAATGCGTATAACTTTTCCTTTTTGAAATTCAATTCGCCTTCCAGGTTTTTTTGAAGGATGAACTGAAATTTATTGAGCAATACCTGTATGGGTTGATTGGCTTGCTCCACATATTTTTTGATTTTATTTTTGCGATAGTTTCCCGTTACTGCATCTAATAAAATTGTGGAAACCATCTTATAAGCATCCGCCTGTTGCTGGTCAATTTTTATATCGCCAAAAGAACCTGCAGTTAAGGATGAACTCAACGCGTCCAATTTATAATGTGCCAAATCATTATCAGAAATATCGGTAAGCCCATCAAAATATCCACGGATAGAAAGATAGATAAGCAAGGTAACACTATCGGCTTTTTGGTAGTTGCTGCAATCGCAGTCGGCCGCCCGTTTGATTTCCATTTTCCTGACATTTTCAGACACACACCTATCTAAGCAATGCTGTGTAAAGCTATTAGGAATTTCTTCAAATTTGGAAAGCCCGGTTGACACAACTGAAGAAAAATTATTTACTGCCCGAAGACTCGTGCAACTGCTGATCGCAACCGAAACTACGAAAACAATAAAGCAATTTTTTAGGAAATACTTTTTCATCTTTTGCTTTTAAATTTTATTGAGGATCATTCTTTGAACTGCCTGGATTCTCAGTAGTCTTCTAAACTTCAACACCTCACGAAGACTTATGAATTCCCCTTCGGTGGCGGCGCCAAAAGCCCTGCCAGCGCACCAATAGCTGCCGAACCGATAGCCGTTAGAATAGTGGGCACGCCCTGGTCACTTGTTATTTTACCGTTACCCATCAAAATCATCACACCAATAATAATAGCGATAATAGTTACGCCCAGCGAAAGGACAATTATCCGGTAAATCCATTTATCTGTTTGCAAAGGATTTTCCTGTTGAAAATTTTCTAATGCTGCTAACGGGTCTTCCTTAAATTGAGATTGAAGCGCCGGGCTTGAAACCAGTTGCTTCTTAAAATCGTCAAATGATTTTACTTCCTTTGGCATAGCAAAATTGTTTTAACTTTTATTAATTAAAGCTTGTCAAAAGGATTATGGAAATAAAAAATCAATCTGGTCCGGAATATTATTGATTCGTCTTCAATCCCGCCGGCGCTCGTTTCGTTTCTGCTGGTTTTTTCCGGGGTCGTTTATATCCAGTTTAGAAAGAGAGCAGAAAGTTAGGATTATTTTTTGTAGTATGAGAATTAAATATTCACCCGGAAGAATAAGAATCTTGAATAAATATTGCTTTACTGTTAAGTCTCTATTTATGATCGCACGTCATCCCTCAATAATAAAATAAGAATCTAAATTATTTCCGTGTTTACTGTACCGTGCTAATTCCTTGCTTCTTATTAATAGTTTCATATTCTTTACTTCTCCAACTCCCAAACTCCACTCTCCATTGGCATTAGAGAAAAATCTGAAATTGGTGTCACCTCACCTGTAATAATATTTTTCATCTTCGAAAAATCTTTTGTTCGTTCATTATAGTATGCGATAGAAATATCTGTTTTTTCTTTCGCTGTA
>JAHEZA010000414.1 GCA_023251335.1 Chitinophagaceae bacterium
AAAACAAAAGGGGTAACAAATAATTCACGGTATGTAGAGGAAGGGAAAAAAGTTTTCCTGGAAGCTAAAAAAGACATCCCTGCACAGGCAGAGATCATGGTTGGATACGGTAAAGAATATTGGGAAGTAATAAATTCGAACAGAAAAATAGAAGCGCGGGAAGAAAAGTTAAGACAGAAAGAAAGTATGAAACGTGCAGCTAAGAAGAAATAATTCATAAAGTTTATTGATAATAATCTAATCCGCTAATACGCGCAGTAAACGAATATTTAATGTAAATTCCTATCTGACCTCCCAGAAAGAAATTGGTTTTATGGCGTCCAATTTCTTCAAAGATTATTGAAAGAGATCGATCAATTTTTAATTTTTCCTTTGTATTAACTTTGTATTAATTAGAATATCTTACATAGCTTTTTCGCGTATCTTATTTTGAATAAAATCCATTCATGATCACAAAGCCCCCCTTTTCTTCCTTCAATTTCTTTGAAACGCTGTTTAATAAGACAGAAGAAAACAATATCCTTTTGTTAGATAGGCAGGGAATCGTAATTGCAGTTAACAGAGCCTTTACAAAAACATTCGGATATAGCAGAAAAGAGTTGACGGGTAAAAACTTCGCATTACTTTTCACGGATGAAGACAGGAAAAATAGCAGACACAAAAAAGAGATTGCCACGGTGTTGGAAACAGGCCAGTGCGCAGACAATAATTACCTGGTAAAGAAAAATAAAACAGTAGTGTGGGTTTCCGGAGAGTCTGTGCTGGTAAAGAATGAAACGGGCGCTAACTGTATTTTGAAGATCATCCAGGATATCAACCAGCAGAAAAAAAGTGAAAGAAGCGCTTTGGAATTCAGCAGTTTTAATGAAAATATTTTAGCCTCGATAGATGATGTAGTAATTGTGCTGGACGAAAAAATGAACATTTTAAAAAGGAACCATGCTTTTAATTCTTTATTCAAAAACGGAGATTCAGAAAAACGGCTTAAGAATTTTAAAGACCTGATAAAGCCTTACGACCCCTTTGGCATCTTGATTCATCAGGTAAAAAACACGTTTAAAAATCAAAAGAGATCTCCGGAACAAACGGTAGAGATACAAACACCGGCAGGCGAAAAGCGTTATTTTGATTTCAGGTGTAGCCCATTGATTCATACAGGCGTCGGCAAAAATGTATTGCTGGTGATACACGATATCACCGCTCATAAACAAATAGAAAAGGAAAGAGAAGACGTGATCGGTTTTGTCTCGCACGAACTTAGAAACCCACTGGCCAACCTGATGCTGTGTAATGAAATATTGAACGAATCTTTAAAAGAACAGAATGTAAAAGAAGCAGAGGAAATGCTGCTACGCAGCAAAAATAATATCAAGCGTCTGAATAAGATGATAGCGGAACTGTATGATGCCACCCGCGTAAATTCAGGCATTTTAAAACTTGAAATGGAAACTTTCAATTTCGGTGAAATGATCCGGGAAGCGATAGAAACGGTTGAGGCACTTCAACCAGCCTATAAGATCGTGACAAGAGGAGAAAGCAATTTTGAAGTAACGGGCGACCGGTACAGAATAATACAGGTAGTGACTAACTTTTTAGGAAACGGAATTAAATATTCCAATGGGAATAAAAATGTTATCCTTTCTATTACTCACGACAAAAAATCGGTAACCGTTTCAGTAAAGGACGAGGGACAAGGCATTTCGCAAGAAAACCTTCAGCACGTGTTTGAACGCTTTTTCAGAGAGGAGAAAACAAGAAATATAGAAGGTATTGGGCTGGGCTTATATTTATGCAAACAAATCATTGAAGCGCATCATGGAACTATCTGGGCCGAGAGCAAAGAAGGGAAAGGGTCTGTTTTTTATTTTTCTATTCCGCGATAAAAAAACATCAATCGTTTTCAGCTTTATTTTTCTCATCCTCCTCTATTTCTTTTTCTTTTTCCTGGACTGATTTTTTACCTGCTTCCACCTCAATGGTTTTGGTAGTAACTGCATAATCATTCGGGTGAATACTTGAGCCATATTTCACTGCAAACGCTTTGGTAAATTCTGCCCCGAAATAAAGAATTATTGCAGAATAATATACCCACAACAGCAAAATAACCAATGAACCGGCCGCCCCATAAGTGCTGCCTACATGGCTTTTCCTGATATAATAAGAAATAGCGAATTTTCCGAGCATAAATAATATAGCTGTGCTAATAGCACCGGCAGTCACATCTTTCCATTTAATTTTTGCATCGGGAAGTACTTTGAATATTGCGCCGAAAATCACCGCGGTAATGAGCAACGTGAGGATAAGATTGACGATATAAAAGAATACCACCGTTATATCCGGAAACCTTGTTTGCAACACATTACTGAATCCGTCTATGAGCGCAGATAGCGTAAGCGAAACCAACAACAGAAAACCAAGCCCGATAATAACAGAAAAAGACAACACACGATTTCTTAGAAATTCCAGCAGCCCGTTTTTGGGCTTAGACTTTAAGCCCCAGATAGAATTAATAGAATCCTGTATCTGTGCAAACACAGTGGTAGCACCTATTACAAGCGTAATGATTCCAATAGCCACTGCGACATCGCTTTTACCTGAAAGCGAAGCGTTCTTTATCATTTCCTGCAATTGAAGCGCCGTGTTAGAGCCAACAAAGTTTTCAAGTTGCGCATACACTTTTCCCTCTGCGGCATCCTTCCCGAGAAAAATGCCACTCAGCGAAATGATAATAATGAGCAACGGAGCCAACGAAAAAACAGTATAGTATGCAAGTGAACTGGCCATCTTCATCACCTTATCATTTGAAAATCCTTTAAATGAATTTTTGAACACTTTCCAAATACCTTTGAAGGAAATCTTTTCTTTCATGCATCTTTGTTTGGGACTGGTACTGCAAAAAAACGACCAACTTCAGCTGTGTGCAAATAATAAGGCGCGCGGGAGCTGCAAAACCTAAATAAAAAAACTTATTATTTGTTTGTCTGCTACAAATTCTCCGGTGGTTTTATTATTTAAAACTATTTTGCAAATTTCTTTTTCAGCAAACTCATCGCGTCTTCCATCGTAGCACTTTCTTTCTGCTGCTGATTTGTGAGTTGCTGGCTTTTTGCATTTGTATGAGGAATAAAATACGGTTTTCTGCTATTACCGACGTTTCGCTCAGGCCGCCGGGGCGCTTCCTCAGTTTGTTTTATGGAAAGTGCAATACGCTTGCGCGTCTTATCTACCTCCAGCACTTTCACCATCACTTTATCATTCAACTTTAATACTTCGCCGGGATCACTGATATACTTGTGTGCTATTTCAGAAATATGTACCAGGCCATCCTGTTTCACGCCAATATCGATGAAAGCGCCGAAGCGCGTAAGGTTCGTTACCTGCCCGGGAACAATCATGCCGACCGATACGTCTTCAATGGAATAAATATTTGCAAACTCAAACGCCTGCGCTTCTTCGCGCGGATCAAGT
>JAHEZA010000415.1 GCA_023251335.1 Chitinophagaceae bacterium
AAATTTTTGAAACTGCACTGCATGCATCTAATAAAAGAAAAGAGTTACTGCTTAAGATCATAGCAAAAAGAAAGCAAGAACTTAAAGATGGAAAAACACTGGATGATAATTTATTGAACTGTCTCATTATTATGTCGCTTGAAAGTGGTTATGAATGGGTTGATGACGATGTATTGCAAAGAAATATTGGTGGTTTGCTTACCGGTATCTTTGAAACAACGAACAAAGCAGCTATATTAATCCTTGATGAATTGCTGAACAGGCCCGATGCGATGCAGCATGCCATTGAAGTGTCGCAGCAGTATGATGTAAAGAAAATGTATGGTATTGTTAATGAGGCTTTGCGTTTCAATCCCGCCCAGCCAGGCGTGATCCGCTATTGCGAAACAGAACAATATCTAACAGGCAGCGGTCAAAAAAAATACAGGATACCGGCAAAAAGCAAGGTGTTTGCACTTACGTCCGGCGCCATGTTTGATCCTGAAGCATTTCCTGATCCAAAGACATTCATTCCTAATCGCAATGCAGTTTATATGAATTATGGCTATGCCCTGCATGAATGTTATGGAAAATATATCAATGCCGTTACCTTATCTGAATTTGTGATGGCTGTACTCAGGATGAAAAATGTTCGAAGGGAAAAGGGCATAACGGGAAACGGAACGGGTATCACGCAGCAATCATTCCCCAATAATTTTGTAGTTTGTTTTGATATCCCTAATGTAGCCTCGTAAAACTTAACGCTTCTCGTTTTGGCAGATCTTTTATAAAACTAAATTAATTGTTTATGACTCCTTCAATGTTCTTTACAGTGATCAATATTGTTTCAGCCGTCGGCTGGATCTTAATTCTCATCGTCAGCAGGTTTTGGAAGGAGGCTGATAGATTCCTGGTATGCGTAATTGTTGCGTTGCTGGCAGTTGCTTACTCTTATTTTAATTTTGCCCATATCGGTGAAGCTGGCGGCATTGCCGGCTTCTCAAACTTTGAAGGTGTAACTAAAATATTTTCTAATCCCTGGTTGATTGACGCTGCATGGGCGCACATTGTGGGGATAGACCTGGTAGTCGGTATGTTGATAAAGAACGATGCAGCAAAACGTGGCATGCCCTACGGGTTTGTAGTTATCCTCTTGCTGGTTACAATCGTATTCGCACCATTGGGTTTATTATTATACTTGCTGGCAAGGTGGATAAAAACACGACGCTATTTGGAAAATATCTCGTGATCGTATTGGCAATAACGAAATTATTTTGCTTTTTCTATCTTTCCCTTTTCATTCAGAGCATGAAAGACTCTGAACATTTTATACGAAAATAAAAATTCAGCAAAATTGTTCGTTTACTATTCATCTTAAAAATTCTTTCCTTTTCTTCTAAAAACAAAATTATCTTCATCAACCAAATACATTTTTATGAAGACTATTTTATTTATATTACTGATGTCAATGAATACAACAAGCTTTTCGCAAATGAAATATCCGGATACTAAAAAGGTAGATCAGGAGGACAATTATTTTGGAACCATTGTAAAAGATCCTTACCGCTGGCTCGAAGATGATAACAGCGCGGAAACCAAAGCGTGGGTGACAAAAGAAAATAAAGTAACGGAAGATTATTTGGCAAAAATTCCTTTTCGCGAACAAATTAAAGACCGGCTAAAAGAAATGTGGAACTATCCCAAATATGGTACACCATTTAAGGAAGGCGACTACTATTATTTTTATAAAAACAATGGACTGCAAAACCAGTTTGTATTGTTGCGGCAGAAAGGATTAGACGCCGAACCGGAAGTTTTTCTCGATCCAAACAAACTAAGCAAAGATGGCACGGTGGCCATTGGTACCGTTTCGTTCAGCAAGAACAACAAATACGTCGTTTATTATGAAGCGCAGGCCGGCAGCGACTGGGAAGACGCGCATATCATGAATGTGAGTGATAAAAGTCTATTGAAAGATGAGTTGCATTATATCAAATTCAGTGGTGCATCATGGAAAGGCGATGATGGCTTTTATTACAGTCGTTATCCAGTGTCTGATGAAAAAGATAAGCTAACCAATCAAAATCAACATCACACCGTTTATTATCATAAAATAGGAACGCCGCAAAGCGCGGATGCCCTAATTTATGAAGACAAAGAACATCCTTTAAGAACTGTCGGTGCATGGCTTACAGAAGATGAACATTTTTTAACCATCACAACCAGCGAAGGAACCAGCGGTTCGGAACTGTGGATTAAAGACATGCATGATACTTCGCCAAAAAATAATTTCACCTTACTGATAAAAGGCTTTGACACAGAAGCGGGGTTCATTGATAATGACGGCGACAAATTATTGGTGAGAACCAACGATGAAGCGCCAAACTATAAAGTGGTTTTAATTGATCCAAAAAATCCGGCCAAAGAAAACTGGGAAACCATTATTCCGCAACGAAAAGAATTACTGGAGTCCGTAGGTACTGCGGGAGGAAAATTATTTCTAACTTATCTGCAGGATGCATCAAGCAGGGCTTATCAAACTGATTACCAAGGTCATTCCGCTTACCAGATTCAATTGCCCGGAATAGGCTCTGCCAGTGGGTTTAGCGGCCATAAAAAAGATAAGGAAATTTTCTACTCTTACAGCTCATTCGATTATCCCGGTGCTACATTTAAATATGATATCGCCACCGGCAAATCAACTTTGTTTCGCAAAAGCGAAGCAAAAGTAAATGCAGACAATTACCAAACGGTTCAATCATTTTGCATCAGTAAAGACGGTACCAAAGTGCCGATGTTTATCACTTATAAAAAGGGGATAAAACTTGATGGAAACAATCCGGTATTGATATATGGCTATGGCGGATTTAATATTCCGTTGACGCCGTGGTTCTCCATTTCAAATTCTTTTTTTCTTGAACAAGGCGGTGTTTTTGTAGTGGTAAATTTGCGCGGTGGAAGTGAATACGGCGAAGCATGGCATAAAGCAGGAATGCTTCAAAATAAACAAAACGTATTTGATGATTTCATTGCGGCTGCTCAGTTTATGATTGATAAAAAATACACGAATTCCAATAAATTAGCAATGCAGGGTGGCAGCAATGGCGGCTTGCTCGTTGGTGCAGTGATGACTCAAAAACCGGATCTTTTTAAAGTAGCCATTCCGCAGGTAGGCGTGATGGATATGTTGCGTTATCACCAGTTTACTATCGGCTGGGCATGGGCTACAGAATATGGAAGAAGCGATAATGAAAATGACTTTAAAAATTTAATTAAATATTCTCCACTGCAAAATTTAAAACCGGGTACAAAATATCCGGCTACATTAGTTACCACTGCTGATCATGACGATCGCGTGGTGCCTGCGCATAGTTTTAAATTTGCAGCAACCCTGCAAGCTGATAATGATGGCGCCAACCCAACGTTGATACGCATAGAAACCAAAGCAGGTCACGGTGCAGGAAAACCGACCGACAAACAGATAGACG
>JAHEZA010000416.1 GCA_023251335.1 Chitinophagaceae bacterium
GCCCATAAATAACGGCATTTCTTCCAGAATTTTTTTCTTTCCATAAAGCGCTCCCGCACCGGTAGGGCCATATACTTTGTGCCCTGAAAACGCAAAAAAATCACAATCCATTTCCTGAACATCTATATCCAGATGAACAGAAGATTGCGCTCCATCCACAAGAACCAAAGCGCCTGCTTCATGTGCGGCATCAATAATTTCCTTTACAGGATTTATGGTTCCCAATGCATTGGAAACATGCACGATGGAAACTAATTTTGTTTTTGGAGAAAATAGTTTTTTATATTCATCCATCAGAAGTTCTCCATCATCATTAATGGGAATTACTTTTAGAATCGCTTTTTTTTCTTCGCAAAGTATTTGCCACGGAACAATATTGGAATGATGCTCCATCGTGGAAATAATGATTTCATCGCCTTCATCAATATTTTTTCTTCCCCATGTATAGGCAACCAGATTAATCCCTTCTGTTGTTCCCCGTGTAAAAATGATCTCTTCTGAAGAAGAAGCATTCAGAAATTCTTTTACACTATTTCGTGTGGCCTCATAAGCCGCTGTAGCTTCTTCAGCAAGCGTATGAATACCCCGGTGGATATTGGCATTGTAATTAGAATAATAATGATTCAGCGCATCTATCACCACCTGTGGCTTTTGGGAAGTGGCCGCGTTATCAAGATAGACCAATAATTGATTATTCACCTCACGGCCAAGCACAGGAAATAATTCCCTGATTTTAGCTACATCAAATGTGGGTGATATGGTAATAGTTGATTCCATGTTTTAAAAGTAATAAGAAGAAAGTATCAGGTATCAGGAAGCAAGTATCAAAGAGAGGCATTTTGCGCGCTGCTTTTGTCTTTTGCTTTTTGCCTTCCGCATTTAGCATGCTGCTTTCAGCCTTTCTTCAATTAATTCCTGCGCATAATTACGCAGCGGTTCTATTTTTATTTGTTCAACAACGCTGGCAGCAAAGGCTTCCAGCAACATTGCCTGCGCGTGCTCTTTCGATATTCCTCTTGTTCTTAAATAAAATAATGCTTCCTCATCCAATCGTCCTACAGTACATCCATGCGAACATTTTACATCATCCGCAAAAATTTCTAACTGGGGCTTTGTATTTACGCTGGCATCATCGCTTAGTAAAATATTATTGTTTGTTTGATACGCATTTGTTTTTTGCGCATCCGGTCTCACGAAAATTTTTCCACTAAAAACACCTGTAGATTTTTCATCCATCACACCTTTATAAAGTTCGTTGCTGAAACAATTTGGCATGGTATTATCCACCAACGTATGATTATCTACGTGCGTGTTTCCTTTCAATAGATACAAACCATACATGTGCGCTTCGTTGCCCTCTACCTCCATAATGATGTTTGTATTATTTCGGATAATTCCACCATTCAGCGATGCCGCCAGTGTGTGAACGTAGCTTTTGCCAATTTGTCTTATGTGCGTAGTGCCCACCTGGCTTGCATTTATGCCGTCATTCTGTAGCTTATAGTATTCTACAATTGCATTTTCATTTACTATAATTTCAAATACCTCATTGGTAAAACTATCCATCGGGCCGATCGTCTTGTAAGATTCTACCAATTGAAGTTTCGCACTTTTATCTACATAAACCAAACTGCGTGGCTGCGACAGGATATGATTATTCTGTGCATCTGAAAGATGATAGAGGTAAACAGGATTATCAATTATTTGTCCTTTTACTGCATAAATAAAAACACCACCGTAAATAAAAGAAGTATTTAGCGCGTGAATTCCATCCTGAATGTAAAGACTGCTTTTTCCAAGATGAGCATTTACAAGTTCTTTGTAATCGCCATTGGCAGCGTCTTCCAGGGGAAGAATTACCAATTGTTCGTTTGGAGAACGGATGGTCGAAAGTTCCGCAGCATATTTGCCATTTATGAAAATTAATTCATTAGCCATCTCATAACCAGGCAAACGAATTTCATCTATGTGTTGTTTTGAAATAACCGAATCTGAACTATTATCCGGAATGCTATATTCTTTCTTGAATAAATCTCCAACGCTGGTATATTTCCATTCTTCATTCCTGTGAGTTGGCAACCCCTTTTTATTGAAAGAATTAAAACCTTCTTTTCTTAAACTACTGATCAAATTGCCGGTATCCTCTGCCTGAAGCTGATTAAATTTTTCTCCGAAATATGCTGTATTAATTTTTTCCATTTTTTAATAATAAGTTATGAACGATAGGTAATTAAATAATTACTGATTATTAATTACCAATCAAACTGCTTCTGCCAGGCTCAATTCATCCTTAATAAAATCATACCCTTTTTCTTCCAGTTCCAGCGCGAGTTCTTTGGTACCATTCTTTACGATTTTTCCATTCAATAACACATGTACAAAATCGGGCTGCAAATAATCGAGTAATCGTTGATAATGTGTAATAACAATGATAGCGCGATTTTCATCACGCAATTTATTAACGCCGCTTGCTACGATGCGAAGCGCGTCAATATCTAACCCTGAATCGGTTTCATCCAAAATGGTCAACTTAGGCTCCAGCATGGCCATTTGAAAAATTTCATTTTTCTTTTTTTCTCCTCCTGAAAAACCTTCATTGATGGAACGCGTCAATAATGATTTATTGATCTCAACCAAATTGATTTTTTCTTTCATGAGTTTCATAAAAGAAGCCGCATCTAACGGTTCCTGTCCGTGATACTTACGCTTTTCATTAAGCGCTGTTTTTATAAAATTAGTAGTGCTCACACCAGGAATTTCGACCGGATATTGAAAAGCCAGAAACAATCCTTCTCTTGCCCTGTCTTCAGGCGATAGCTCTAAAATATCTTTTCCCAGAAAATCCACTGAGCCTTCTGTTACCTCGTATTCTTCTCTTCCAGCCAGCACAGATGCTAACGTACTTTTTCCTGACAACTCATCACTCTTCACTAATCTCTCATAACTCATCACTTTCTTACCCAACACTTCCCTTCAGGCTTATCGCCAATAATTTCTGAGCTTCCACTGCGAATTCCATTGGCAACTGGTTCATTACTTCTTTTGCAAAACCGGTCACAATCAATGCCACAGCGGCTTCTGTATCTATACCACGCTGACGGCAATAAAACAATTGGTCTTCTCCAATTTTAGAAGTAGTTGCTTCATGTTCAATGATTGCTGTTTTATTTTTTGATTCAATATAAGGGAATGTGTGTGCGCCACATTTATCGCCAAGCAACAATGAATCGCATTGTGAATAATTTCTTGCATTAAGCGCATTTTTTCCCGCTCTTACCAAACCGCGATAACTATTCTGACTTTTTCCCGCGCTGATACCTTTGGATACAATACGGCTGCGGGTATTTTTTCCAATATGAATCATTTTGGTACCTGTATCGGCCTGCTGAAAATGATTGGTCAGGGCCACAGAATAAAACTCGCCGATAGAATGATAACCTTTCAAAATTACACTTGGATA
>JAHEZA010000417.1 GCA_023251335.1 Chitinophagaceae bacterium
GCAAGCGCCTGAAAAAAAGCATTTGACGAAGATTTAAATGCTTCTTTAAATGAAAGTGCGGAATCTTGTTTACCGACTCCATTTATTAGCGTGTTTTCATTGGAAATTTTTCCCGTTTGGATTCCTATTAGCGAGTTGAAAATATTAAAAGAAGTAGCAGGAGAAAACCGCTGGGTATCGAGGTCCATATTATAGACCGTGACTGTTGCCAACTGGTTGTTAAGAAAAGAAAAACTTCCCTCTACATGTGACGAATCAAAATATTTTTTAAGGGATGGATCAATGTTGGTGTTGTTAACGCTGCATGAGCTAAGTAAAATAAACGCAGAAAGAACTGGTAGAAAAAATTTATTCATAGGAATTAAGAATATTTATTTGAAGAAAATTTATTTAGTTTCTAAATGTCCGGCGGTGGCAGCCAGGGCATTATAGAAGTCCTTGCCGAACTTCCTGATTAGTGGTTCTTTTAAGAATTGATAAACCGGCATTTTCAATTTTTTACCCAGCACACATGCCGCCTGGCAAAGATCTTCTCTTGGTTCATAATTGACCAACTCAGCCTTTTTTGTTTTTTTCACGCGTACGGGAAACAGGTGACAACTTATAGGTTTTTTCCAGCTTATTTTTCCATCATTATATGCCTGTTCAATACCACATTTTACGATGTTATGTTTATCCACGATACCATAGGCACACATACCATTGCTAATAGTAGGCGTTACCCAGCCAAATTCACTATCATAAATATATTTTCCTTCGGTTTCCAAAACAATTTTTGCTTCCGCTGAAAGATAAGGCAGCACTGCTTTATAAGCTGCATTCAATTCTTTTAATTCTGAATTCTCCAAAGGCGCACCGGCGTCCCCATCTACACAACATCCACCTTTGCATTTCATGAGGTCGCATACGAACTGTTCTTCAACCACCTCATCACTAATCAATATGTCATCTATGGCAATCATGCTGCAAAAATAGGGGAGAAAAAATAAGGAATCGTAAATTTACCAGCCCTAGAGATGAACACAACAGTAAACGAATAAAAAGCAGGAATTCCTGTTTCTATATGCTACAAAATTCATTGTTGTTTAACCAAAACCGAACAAAATTTTTAGAACTTTTTTTACAATCAAGTTAATTTTTGCTTCAAAAATTTGATACTAATTTAAAATCCATATCTTCATTTCAACAAAGATTTTAGAATGAATATTGCGCATTACATTGACCATACCTTGCTGAAGCAAACAACTACTCTGGCAGAAATAGAAATATTGTGCAGGGAATCGATAGAATATGGTTTTGCTGCAGTTTGTATTCCTCCTTTATATATAAAGAAAGCGAAAGAAATTCTGGTGAATACTGATGTGAAAGTGGCTACTGTTATAGGTTTTCCATTAGGATATTGCGCGATAGAAGCAAAGGTTGCTGAAATAGTTTTAGCGATAGTAGATGGCGTAGACGAGTTGGATACGGTAGTTAATATTTCCGCGATAAAAAATGGCGACTGGGCTTTTATCGGCAATGAGATTAATAGCATTATGCCTATTATAAAAAACAAAAATAAAATCATCAAAGTGATAATTGAAAGTGGCGTATTAACCGATGATGAAATCATAAAATGCTGCGACATTTATGGAGCAGCAGGCGTGGATTACGTAAAAACATCCACAGGCTTTGCAGAAAAAGGCGCTTCTATACATGATGTAAAATTGATAAGAACACACCTGGCCGATTCAGTAAAGATTAAAGCCAGTGGGGGAATAAGGTCTTATTCATTTGCAAAAGAATTAATTAATGCCGGTGCAAACAGGATTGGTTGCAGCGCAAGCATTGAAATAGTGAAAGAAGGGGTTTAAGTCGGATTTGCATCCTGGCACGTTGCTGCGTAATGATATTATATTTTAGAATCATTTTATTTTAAAACTATGAAAGGATCGTTTATTTTAATCTTTATTTTATGTTGCAACTTTTCATTTGCACAAATGCCCGATCCATTGCCGGCGCAAAAGGAAAATGGTGTTGTAGTTTTTAAAGATTACAGACTTGACATTTTGGCAAATAAAGAAACGGAACTGAATACAGCCTTTTTAAAGCAACAGGCACGTAACATCCAAGGTTACAGGCTAATGGTACTGAACACAAGCGACAAGAACTACGCCTTTAAAATAAGAGCGGAATTGCTTCAAAAGTTTCCTGAACAAAAACCCTATATGTGGTTTGCTAATCCATACATCAGAATAAAATTTGGAAATTTCAAAACTAAGGAAGAAGCGGAACCTTATAGAAAAGAAATCAGCAGTATGCTTGGGGGAGCAAATATTTATTTAATCTCCGAAACTATCGAAGTCAATACTGACAATTTTGACCCAGATAGTCTTCAGTAATCAAAGCAGCATATTCGCGCAATGCTTTGGAAAAGGGCGCTCTTCTGTCTGTAAATTTTTGTGGTCTGGTTTCAAATAAGCTTCTTGTTCGGATAAAATAAAAAAACAGAATATTTGTTTGTTTACTGAATGGATCTTTTATATCAATCCTCTAATCGCATTCCAATAAAAAAAGGAGTAAGATTCGCTTACTCCTTTTGTTTAATAAATATCTATAAGAATTTTACTCTTCTTCATCAAAGGCCATCGCCTCTTTGGTAGTCATCAGCAATTCATATTCTTCCTTGCTACCAACTATCATATTTTCAAATTCTCTCAATCCTGTACCGGCTGGTATTGGATGCCCTGTAATTACATTTTCTTTCAGGCCAAGCATAGTGTCTGTCTTTCCCTGGATCGCTGCGGAAGATAACACTTTGGTTGTTTCCTGGAACGAAGCAGCCGAAATCCAACTTTGAGTTCCCAACGATGCTTTGGTAATTCCAAGCAATAACGGTGAGGAAGTAGCAGGCTTGGCATCTCTGAATTCTACCAATTTTTTATCAGCCCTACGCAATATGGAATTTTCTTCCCTGACTTCACGCAATGTTACTATTTTTCCGGGGCGCATTTTATTGCTGTCACCCGATTCAGTAACAACTTTCTTGTCAAAAATCCAATCGTTTTCGGTATTAAAATCAAACCTGTCTTCTGTATCCCCTTCAAGGAATTTAGTATCACCAGCATCTTCAATCGTCACTTTGCGCATCATCTGACGCACAATAGTTTCAATATGCTTATCATTAATTTTTACACCCTGCAAACGGTAAACTTCCTGAATTTCATTAACCACATATTCCTGAACTGCAAACGGGCCTTTAATAGAAAGTATATCTGCCGGAGCAATTTGGCCATCAGATAAAGCGATACCAGCTTTCACGAAATCACCTTCCTGGGCGAGGATCTGCCTGGTGAGCGGAACTAAATATTTTTTAGTAATTCCATCACGTGCTTCCACGATAATTTCGCGGTTACCTCGCTTAATATTACCAAAGGATACAACGCCGTCAATTTCAGAAACTACTGCCGGGTTGCCA
>JAHEZA010000418.1 GCA_023251335.1 Chitinophagaceae bacterium
TCAATGCTGTCAAGTCCCTTCGATCCAGCTTGCCATCAATAATATAACCTGAAACACCGGGGCTTATATTTTCGGGAGGATAGTACTCAGTCTGGACCGTTACTTCGTCATCCTTGCCCCATTTTTTCCAGGTATAAAACATGCCTCCAAAAACAAGAAATGGTAAAACGAGCCAGCCCAAACCGCGAAACCTGAAATCCGGTTCCGTTAAAAAATCTTTTGGAAACCGAATTCCAACCGTTATTCCTTCGTTTGCATTTAATGGCTGCGTAGTATGTCCGGAGAGGATTTTATTATCACTCCATTGCGTTGTGGCGTTAACTTCCTTTGAACCATAAGCGCCGGTAGCAATAAAATAAGATGGTGTATCGGGAAGGGAGCTATATAACTCAACCTTGAAATCACCAGATGAAATCGGGGTATTCCATTGATTGCCAATTAAATTAAAATAGAATTCTGAGTGGCCATCGTCAAAAAAATTGATTGCATTTAATACCCGGTAATCAATTACATATTGTTGATCGCCATCAACATATTTTTTTGCGGAGCCGATTTTTACATTTTTATTATCTCCTGATGTGGACACATCGAAATCCCAACCGGGCACTTTTATGTCTTCCACAATAGTTCGTTCGTAACCACCCGATTCCAATTGCCTTTTTGCTTTCTGAATTCCTTCCGGCAATTCGGATATTCTATATTTGAAAGGAATTTTCCTGATAAGGCCATGGCGCTCTTCGTTAAAATGCACGTCAATAATTTCGGAAATATCAAGCGATGCATCTTTGTTCACTTTTACATTAACGCTGTAATGCTTTATGGTAAAGGCTTCCTGCGCATCTGACCTTACAACGATTGACGAAAAGAAAAGAATAAATAAAATCTTTTGCATTGCAATCAATTAAAACTTGACTTCTACATTTTGTGCTTCCTGTTCATTGTCCAGTTCATAAAATTCACGTGCTTTGAAGCCGGTCATGTTGGCAACTATCACACCCGGAAATTGTTGAATCGCGGTATTATAATCTCTAACAGTTGCATTGTAATAGCGGCGTGCATTTGCCAAATCACCTTCAATAGATTGTAATGCAGATTGTAATTCGAGAAAGTTTTGATTTGCTTTCAAATCGGGATAATTTTCCGCAATTGCAAGCAAACCCCGCAGTGCTCCACCTAATGCCTGGTTGGCTTGAGCCGCCGCCTGCACATCTCCGGGAGGAACCGCTACCGCTGCATTTCGTGCCTGCGTTACTTTTTCAAAGGTTTCGCTTTCATGCGCCGCATAACCTTTTACTGTGTTTACTAAATTGGGGATAAGGTCATAACGTTTCTTCAGATAAACGCGGATATCGCTCCAACTGTTATCTACTTTTATTTTCAGTTTCACCAATCCGTTGTACATGCTGATGATCCAGATGATCAATAAAACAATGATGCCTAGAATGATCCAAAGTATCATAAAATAAATTTTAAAAAGTTTAAAAAGAAAATGCCGTTTAGTTTTTTTGTTAGCACAATATAAAATAAAATGACAATATAAATTTGTCAGAGAGAAATTATTGTCTTGCAATAGTAAAACTCCCGTAGTTTAAAGAGTTAATGCTTTGAAGAAAATACACAGTAGATCAACAAATAACGGGAATTCTTATTTTATTGATCAGCAAGAGGGGCGTTATTTTAAAAGACTCAACCGATTGCGAGGTCCGAAATTCTCTTGAAAAAACAATACCTTTTCTAACCGTTTCTTATTTTGACAAAATCTTTATATACAACAGTAAAGGCACCAGTTATTTTATTTGCATATTGTTCAATAACATTCAAACACAATTCTGCTTTTGGATAAGGGCTAATTCCTGAAAGTCGAAGTAAGACAACACCCTCATGTGCTTGGCCCATCCGAAAAACAAGCTCGCCAAAATCTTTATCCTGAGTTATTAAGATACATTTAGTATTGGATGCTATCTTTAAAACCTCATCGTCGTCAATACCTGGAAGTTTTTCGGCAATGGAAAAAACTGTGTGTCCATTAGCACGTAATTTATGGACAATCGGGCCATCTACACTTTCGTCTGCAACAAAATTCATATTAAACAGCTAAAGGGAAAATAGAATCCGCTTTTAAATTATGAGCTGCAAATGCTAAAGCAGCCTGAATATCTTCGCGGGTAATGTGGGGATAAGCAACCAGGATATCTTCAATGGTTTCTCCACAAGAAAGTTTTTCCAGGATCAATTCAACCGTAATTCTTGTTCCTTTAATAACAGGTTTTCCCATCATAATTTTCGGATTAATTTCGATAGAATGTAAAATATCCATAGAGATAATTTTTAGGTGCATAAAGTTACAGGAAAAGAACCATTCATAAAAATGTTGCCCAGCAAGAAATTAAATACGATAAATTGAAATTTGATGAAAAAAATTTCACAAAAGAAGAGCATAGCAAACGCATAAATAACAGTAATTCCTATTTCCGTGATAAAGAAAAATGACGCGAATGCTAAATTACCTGAAATCCAAAAGCATAAGGATCATCATCAGCATTTATTGAAATAGTATTGTATCCAAAAATCTTCGCCCAGCCTTCTATTGACGGGCGTATCGCGCGCTTGCCGGCAACAATTAATTCGTCCTCAATGCGGCCGGTAAACTTACTTCCAATGATACTTTCGTGAATGAACTCGTCTCCTTTTTTCAATTTACCTTTCGCATACCATTGGGCCATTCGCGCTGAGGTTCCTGTACCACAAGGTGAGCGGTCAATTGCTTTATCTCCATAGAATACCGCATTGCGCGCTGTTGAATTTTTATCAAGCACTTCTCCCGTCCATAAAATATGCGAACAGGAATTTATCGTGGGATTTTCGGGATGTACAAATTCATTTTCTTCATTAATGCGTTTTCTCATTTCCCTGCTCCACGCAATTAGTTGTCCGGCGGAATAATTTTCAAGGCCCGTAAAGTTTTCCTGCACATCTACAATGGCATAAAAATTTCCGCCATAAGAAACATCCACTTTTAACTTGCCCAAATCAGGAGATTCTACTTCGATATTTTGTGCTGCAAGAAACGAAGGAACGTTTGTCAGTCTTACTGAAGAAACCTTTTTATCTTTTCGCATATAAGTAACCGTTACTAAACCTGCAGGAGTTTCCATCAGCACAATGCCGGGAGTTTTGGGTTGGATTAAATCTTCTTCTATCGCAATGGTAATCGTTCCAATGGTTCCGTGCCCGCACATAGGAAGACAACCACTTGTTTCAATAAATAAAACGCCTACATCATTTTGTGGATCGCAGGGCGGATATAAAATACTGCCACTCATCATATCGTGGCCGCGTGGCTCAAACATCAATCCTTTTCTGATCCAATCATATTCTTTTAAGAAATGTTGTCTCCGTTCGCTCATGGTATTTCCTTCCAGCGCGGGGCCACCATCCGCAACCAATCTAACAGG
>JAHEZA010000419.1 GCA_023251335.1 Chitinophagaceae bacterium
GTGCGTTCTCCAATCAAAAGACTGTGATAACGGCGCAATGCTTCCATAATATCCGCTGTAAATTCATCACCGGCCACCCTGATAGATTGATCGCAAACAATACCAGCCAATGCAATTACCGTGATTCCTGTAGTTCCACCACCTATATCAATAATCATATTACCAACGGGTTCTTCCACGTCAATACCAATACCTAAAGCCGCTGCCATAGGTTCATGTAACAAATAAACTTCCTTGGCTCCGGCCTGTTCAGCACTATCTCTCACCGCGCGCTTTTCTACTTCAGTGATGCTACTGGGTATGCAAATCATCATGCGCCAGCTCGGCGGAAATAAAGGCTTTTTAGAATATATTTTTTTGATCATCTCACGGATCATTAGTTCCGCGGCATTGAAATCGGCGATAACACCATCTTTCAGCGGACGAACCGTGCGAATACTTTCATGGGTTTTCTCATGCATCATTAATGCCTTTTTACCCACAGCCAAAATATTTTTGGGGTTGTTTCTGTCCAATGCTACAATGGAAGGTTCGTTTACAACCACTACGTCATTATGAATTATAAGGGTATTTGCAGTACCAAGGTCAATCGCAATCTCCTGCGTGAAAAAATTAAAAAGTCCCATGTTTTATTTGAGGTATTGAAAAATTACTAATGCCCGCAAAGTTGTGGAAATAATTTGGAATTACAACCTTTTACTATTGAAGGTTTTTATATGAACGCAATTAAAAATTGCAAATTGTTTTAAAGTAAAAATTATTTAAATAACTGATTTTACAATTTATTAAAATCACAGAAGAATAAATGTTCGGGATAATTTCAGATAGGCGGTTTTGTGAAACAGTAAACGCACAATTTTCGAAGATTTCGATTTGGTTGCCTGGTCTGTAAAATAATGCCAGAATAGTTGACGTTCGAACTAGAAATTTGAAATAAAAGTTTGTTTACTGTTGATAGCTTTTTATATATATTCAATCCACAAACTCATATCCAATATCTGTTCTGTAATACATCCCGTCAAAAAATATTTCTTTTAATATAGATTTTGAAAGTTCTATCGCATCTCCGAGGGAATCGGCAACGGCAGAAACCGCTAACACCCTGCCGCCGTTGGTTGCAACTTTACCATCTTCTTGTTTTGTTCCGGCATGAAAAACCATCACGCCGCCATCCTCGTCAATGTGCTTTATGGCCTCAGGATTTTCCAGGTATGCAAAATCAATTGGTATTCCTTTTTTGTATGCTTCAGGATAACCGCCGCTGACTGCAACAACAGTGGCTGCTACATCTTTATTGATTTCAATCATGTGTTCATCCAATTTCTGTTCATCCATTGCCACGAATAATTTAACCAGGTCATTTTTTAAACGAAGCAGCACCACTTCTGTTTCCGGATCACCCATGCGGCAGTTGTATTCAATCACCATTGGCTCCTCATTCACTTTTATTAATCCGAAAAAGATGAATCCTTTATAGTCAATTTCTTCCTGCTGTAGTCCTTTTATCGTCGGTTCAATTATTCTTTCTTTCACTTTTTGCATGAAATGCTCTGTGGCAAAAGGCACCGGGCTAATAGCGCCCATCCCGCCTGTGTTCAACCCTTTGTCGCCCTCGCCTATTTTTTTATAATCTTTTGCCTCTGGTAACAATACATAATTTCTACCATCCGTAAGAACAAAAACACTCAATTCTATCCCATCTAAAAATTCTTCAACTACTACTTTTTTTCCTGCCTCACCAAATTTTGATTGTTGTATCATTAATGCAAATTCATCCAAAGCCTCTGCGAGGGTACTGCAAATAATAACGCCCTTGCCTGCCGCGAGCCCATCGGCTTTTAACACGATTGGCAATGAATGATTCTTTAAAAATTCAATTCCCTCAACAAAATTGTTTACATCAAATTCGCCATATGCTGCCGTTGGCACCTGGTGCCTCTTCATAAAATCTTTGGCAAAAGCTTTGCTCCCTTCTAATTGTGCTCCGTATGTTGATGGCCCGGTGATTATTATATTTTTTAAAATTTCATCGTTTTTAAAAAAGTCATAAATGCCTTTCACTAAAGGTTCTTCGGGGCCTACCACCACCATTTCAACATTCCTGAAAATGCATACTTCTTTTACTTTTTCAAAATCATTTATATCAATCGGCATGTTTTCGCCGAGTTGGGCTGTGCCTGCATTTCCCGGTGCAATAAATAATTGGGTACACAAGTCACTTTGTTTTATTTTCCAGCAAAAAGCATGTTCTCTGCCGCCTGATCCAAGGATAAGAATGTTCAAAATTTATTATTTAAATGTTTAAAAAAAGAATTGGCAAGTTATGAAACTTACTGTTTTTATATCTATTATCCGGGTTTATCATCCTTAGTTATTTTTCCATAAGAGTTTGTATTTTAATTTTTATCTGTATTTTACAAATGTTTTAATATTTTTTATTAACCAAACTAAAATAAATGCAAGACCAGCTAATTACTCCGACCGATGTCGCAGAGCACAAAAAAGGCAAACATCCTCGTGGTTTGTATGTGTTGTTTTTTACAGAAATGTGGGAGCGATTTGGCTATTATTTGATGATAGGCATTTTCCTTCTTTATCTCACCGATACAACGGGGCATGGCGGCCGTGGCCTCGATAATGTATCTGCAATAAGTATCGTAGGAACTTATGTGGCACTTATTTATTTAACTCCTTTCATTGGTGGATTAATTGCAGATCGCTATTTGGGCTATGTAAAATCGATCTTTCTTGGGGGAGGATTGCTTGCGGCCGGCTACTTTTTAATCGCGTTGAATGGCAGTGATTTTGTAATGTACGCCGGATTGTTTTGCGCTATTATTGGGAACGGTTTTTTTAAACCAAATATCAGCACTTTATTAGGCAATATTTATAACAGGCCCGATTTAAAGTCAAAGAAAGATGTTGCTTACAACATATTTTACATGGGAATAAATATTGGCGCATTCGTTTGCAATTTCGTTGCAGCTTTTTTGCGGAACAACTATACATGGGGTTGGGCTTTTTCTGCGGCAGGATTCGGCATGACAGCAGGGTTGATTTGGTTTGCCTTTGGTTTAAAACATATCAAACACGCGGATGTTATAAAACCGGTCCAAAAAGAAGATATGCCTATTTCAAAAATAGGATTGTATGTTTTTTTACCGGCAATTATCGCAGGTACTATTGGCTGGTTTATCCCCGGTAATATTTTGGGTTCTGACTCTAACGATGCGTTCATATTCGCTTGTGTTCCTATAATAATCTTTTATCTCAGTTTATGGTACAACGCAAAAGGTTTTGATAAAAAACGTATCAGCACATTATTAATTTTGTTCGCAGTTTCTATAGTATTCTGGAATATATACAATCAGAATTCTACTGCTCTTACAATTTGGGCGCAAACTTATACCAATCGTGAAGCTCCAAAGGATATTCAACCTGCTTTAAAGCCATT
>JAHEZA010000420.1 GCA_023251335.1 Chitinophagaceae bacterium
TATGTTCCTTTCCCCGGAAAGCTGTCCCGTAAAAAGCCCGAGGTTTGGGAAAGGTTAACATTATTTTTTTGCATCTATTTATAAGCAAAGTATGTTTGCATTCTAAATGGAACTAACTGATTTATTAAACTCCCGGGGAAACATCCTTTTTCTCAGTTTTTGTATAATTGCTTTTATACAATTATTCTATTACTTGTTTTTCTTTTTACGACTTGCATTTTACAAACCGAAAGCAAAAAATACTTTTCAAACGCATCCTGTTTCTGTAATTATTTGTTCGAGAGATGAAGCGGCTAACTTGGTAAAAAATCTTCCGGGCGCATTAGTACAGGAGTACCGTACGTCACATGAAGTGATTGTGGTCAACGATAATTCGCTGGATGAAAGCAAATACATCCTGGAAGAATTTCAACGAACTTTTAAGCAATTACATGTAATAGAACTCAAGCAGGAAGCACGTTTCATCCCCGGAAAAAAATATCCACTGAGTGTCGGAATCAAAACTGCCAAATACGAAATCGTTTTGTTGACAGACGCGGATTGTGTGCCTGCATCAGAATACTGGATACAAAAAATGCAGGAAATGTTTACCGACGGAATTGAAATTGTCTTAGGTTATGGGCCACTGCATAAGAAGAAGGGATTTTTTAATAAGCTCGTAAGATGGGAAACTTTTCATACGGCGTTACAATATTTATCTTATGCTGAAAGTGGCCTTGCCTACATGGGTGTGGGGCGGAATTTAAGTTATAAGAAAGAAGTTTTTTTTCGTCACAAAGGATTTTCAGCGCACAATCACGTACCGGGAGGCGATGATGATCTTTTTATAAATAAAGCAACCACAAAAAAAAATACAACCGTTGCTATTGATAAAGACGCTTTCACACTATCCGAACCACCTACTTCCTGGAATCAATGGTTTCGGCAAAAGAACCGCCATTATACTACCAGCAAGTACTACAAAGGAATTCATAAATTTCTGTTAGGCCTGTATGCCTTTTCGCTATTTTTATTTTATCCCCTGTTTATTGTTTCACTATTTCTTTTTGACTGGAGAATTGTACTGGGTGTTTTTGGCCTGCGGCTGATTATACAAGGCATCGTCATTTTTAAAACCACCAGGAAATTAAATGAAAAAGATTTGTTTCCGTGGTTTGTATTTTTTGATGTGTGGATGTTTTTTTATTATTTGATTTTTGCTTCGGCTCTTTTTAAAAAGCCGCATCAAAATTGGAAATAGAGCAGCTACGCGATGCATGCAACGTTTTAGCAAATCTCAACAGTGAACAAACAAATAATCATAATTTCTGTTTTCTGATCAACAAAATTTTACCTTTCGCTTCATGTGTATCGCAGCAGCCTGTGGCAAAAAAACTTCCCTTACATTCGTACCAAAATATTTCCTCAATCATTTTCATCATGAACCGAAAAACATTTCTCTATCAATCAGGCGCAGCCAGCCTTGGCTTAATGACTCCGCGCATTCTAAAAGCCGCGATGCCACCGGGTGATTTCACGAGCAAACGTCCGCCCATTGCCGATAGAAATTTTACGAGTGCGGCAGTGGAAGCTACTATCATGAAGATGAAAAAAATAATCAAGGATCCCGAAGTGGCGTGGCTTTTTGAAAACTGTTTTCCGAACACGTTAGATACCACCGTATTTTTTAAAATGATAGATGGCAGGCCGGATACATTTGTTATCACCGGCGACATTCACGCTATGTGGCTTAGAGACAGCAGCGCACAAGTGTGGCCTTATCTGCCTTTAATAAATGAAGATGAAAAGCTAAAGCAATTAATCGCCGGAGTAATCAACCGCCAAACAAAGTGCATTCTGATTGATCCCTATGCCAACGCGTTTAATGACGGACCCACAGGAAGTGAATGGGACAAAGATATTACCGCGATGAAACCTGAACTGCACGAAAGAAAATGGGAAGTGGATTCATTATGTTATCCTATTCGGCTCGCTTATAATTACTGGAAAAAAACAGCCGATATTTCTCCCTTTGATTCCAAATGGAAAGAAGCAATGCAACTGGTCGTAAAAACTTTTAAACAACAACAACGCAAACACGACAGAGGTCCTTACACTTTCGGACGAACTACTTCATGGTCAACAGACACGGTGCCGGGTAACGGTTATGGTAACCCGATAAAACCCGTTGGGTTGATCGTCTCTGTTTTTCGCCCGTCCGACGATGCCACGATTTTTCCTTTTTTAATTCCATCTAATTTCTTTGCGGTAACTTCTTTGAGGCAACTTGCCACCATGTCTTCCGACATTTTGAAAGATGAAAATTTTGCAAATGAATGTAACGCGCTTGCCAACGAAGTGGATGCGGCCTTAAAAAAATATGCGGCGGCAACTCACCTTCAGTTTGGCGAAATATACGCTTATGAAGTAGATGGATTTGGCAACCGGCTATTTATGGACGACAGCAATGTACCAAGCTTACTTTCCCTGTCATATTTAGGTTCAGTTACCACCAACAATACCATCTATCAAAATACGCGCAAGTTTATCCTGAGTGAAGGCAATCCCTATTTCTTTAAAGGGAAATTTGCAGAAGGAAGTGGCAGCCCGCATACGCTGGAAAATAAAATCTGGCCCATGAGTATTATTCTCAGAGCGGTAACCAGCACGAGTGACAGCGAAATAACACATTGTATCAGGATGCTAAAAAATACCAATGCCGGTACCGGTTTCATGCACGAATCGTTCAATAAAGATGATCCAAAAGATTTTACACGCAAATGGTTTGCATGGGCCAACACCTTATTTGGAGAAATGATTTTGAAGGTTTATCATGAACGCCCGAATATTTTGAAAAAGGAAATCTGGTGATGGCAAAATTCATTTACGCATTTTCAGTCACCCACAGCAAACAAACAAAAAACAACATTTCTTAAATGCAAATCATCACTAAATATTTTACTGATTTTTCTGAAAAGCAATTGCAGCAATTCGCAGCGCTGAAAGATCTTTATAAAGAATGGAATCAAAAGATAAATGTGATCTCGAGGAAAGACATGGATCATTTTTATGAACACCATGTGTTGCATTCACTGGCCATTGCCACGCAATTTGATTTTCCTGATGGATATCAAATCATGGACCTTGGCGCCGGCGGCGGATTTCCGGGCATTCCACTGGCTATCTTTTTTCCAAATGTTCATTTTCATTTGGTGGACAGCATCAATAAAAAACTCAAGATCGTGGAAGCGGTTGCTGCCGCCATAGATTTAAAAAACGTAACGGTGCAGCATACACGGGCAGAGGATATTAAAGATAAAAAGTTTGATGTAGTGGTTTCGCGGGCCGTGGCGCCTTTAAAAGATCTATGGTATTGGAGCAGGCCTTTGTTACATAAAAAGCCGGTAGATCAACCGAAAAAAATTACCGGACTGATTTGCCTGAAAGGCGGCGACCTCGCCAAAGAAAT
>JAHEZA010000421.1 GCA_023251335.1 Chitinophagaceae bacterium
GGTGATTCTGTTTTCGTTAATGGGGCGAAAAAGTATTTGAATGATTCTTCACTTAGTTATGGTTTTGCAAAAACAAAGGACCTACAAAGAAATTTAGAAAAGGTGAGTGGCGTTGACCTCAACTATTTTTTTAAAGATTGGTTTTACGGCCAGGGCTATCCATCCTACAATGTGGAGTGGTCGCAGATAGGAAATGATTATGTAAAAATTAAAATGAACCAAACCACTTCAGATGCTTCGGTTCCTTTTTTTGCACTGCCGGTAGCGCTAAAATTTAAAAATGCAACCCGGCAAAAAACGATTGTTGTTAATAATAAATTTAACGAAGAAACTTTTTTTGAAAATATAGGATTTGTTGCCGATTCAGTAATTATAGATCCTGATTATTGGCTGATCACAAAGAATAACACTTCAGAAAAAGTAGAGGATAATACCGGAGCAAAAAATACCGCCGGTATCTTCCCCAATCCTTTTAATGCAACGCTTTATGTTTATTTGAAAAACTTTTCACCTTCTGTAGCACACATTCAAATATATGATACAGGGGGTAAGCTGATGTTGCAAAAGAGCTCACCAATCAACAATTCATTATTCTTTGAATTGAATACCCAAAATTTATCTTCGGGAATTTATTTTATTAAAATTCAAACAGATAATGGTGTTAAGTTTGTAAAGAAAATTCTGAAGTAACTAAAGAAAACAAGAACACCCGCTGTGGCACGAAAAAGAAAGAAGCGTAAATCCGGATCATTTTTTAAAATATTTTTTTGGCTTTGCCTGGTAATAATCGCCGTCTGGTATGCCGTCAATTTATTCATTATCCAACCGAATGTTTTTTATCCCGGCTTTCAAATTGAAATACCACCGGGTTATGAAATACATGGGATTGACGTCAGTCGTTATCAAAGTATTGTAAACTGGACAGAAGTAAAGAACATGGAGGATAATGGACTTAAAATAGGGTTTGTTTTTATTAAAGCCACCGAAGGAACCAACATAGTAGATGGACAATTCAGACGAAATTGGATAGGTGCAGAAGAGCAACATATTCCCAAAGGTGCTTATCATTTTTTTGTTCCCGGGAGAAATGTACAAGGACAGGCGAAGAATTTCATCCAAATAGTGAACCTCGAAAATGGTGATCTGCCACCCGTTCTTGATGTGGAGATACGTCGCAGGGTTTCTATAATTGAAATGCAAAAGGAAGTTAAAGAATGGCTGGATATAATAGAAGAACATTACGGTGTAAAGCCGATTATTTATACCAACATTGATTTTTACCAACGTTATTTTCAAGCCGGTTTCGAAGAGTACCCATTATGGATCGCTCATTATTTGCAACCCGATAAACCAAGAATTGAAAACAAGTGGAGTTTTTGGCAACACAGTGAAGATGGCCGCGCAAATGGCATCAATGGACCAGTTGACTTTAATGTTTTTTATGGAGATAGTTTGGATTTTAATAGTCTCTTAATTGCTAAATAAAAATAGGTAATATTTATTGTTTTACTGTATTGATCCCAAAGGCGTATGATTATTTCGTTAACTACTATGGTCTGCAATAATGCGCCATTGCCCATTAATTTTTCTGAATAATAATGTGAAAGTCCCACCGATATTTCCTATGCTTCTCGTTAAATACCATTGTCCAACTACAAAATAATAATCCGGTGCCAGTGGTTTCAGATGCAAAAGTGTAAATTTCAATTTACCCATGGCTGCCGTATCGGGATATCCTTTTTTATAATTATCTAACGTTTGTTGCCATCCGTAAGTAATACCGGATTTGCCAATAAACATAAGCGAATCATTTTTCCAATATCCCTGCATAAAATCGTCAATCTGGCCATTGTTCCAGGCCTCTTGTTGATGTTGTAAGATACTTCGAACGCTGCTTTCATCTTTGGTTTGAGCAAATAATGCAGGAGAAGAAACTATAAGCAGTAAACAAACAAATAACGGAAATTTTGTTTTTTTCAAAGAGAATAAGAATTGCTTTTTCATATTGACTTAAAGTTGAAAATTTGTTATACTTAAAAAATAGAACGGTAAAAATTAATTATATCTTCTCGCCAGTACAATCGTATTTTTAAATTGTTTTTTCTTTCCATCTTTATTAAAAATTTCGGTGTAAATAATATAAATTCCCTGTGGTAATTTTTGATTATTATCATTTAATCCATCCCAGCGGTAAATGCCGGTGACACCACTTAATGAATTTTTTTGAAGGTAGCGCACGGGCCTTCCGGAAGCATCGAAAATAGTAATATTGGTTACATAGCCGGGCGTTGGAAAAATATAATTGATCGTAGCAAAATCATCATGCCCATCATTATCAGGAGAAAAAATTTCGGGGGTAACATTTATTTCACCACTTGAGGCATCATCTGATTTATATTGAGAATTTTTGTAACCAGGCGTTCCATATCCGGCAGAGGTAGCCGCGGAATGAAAATTACTTTGAACCGAAAGGCCATTGAAATCTATTCTTTCCAAAGAAACACCTTCCGTATTGTGCACCAACGCAAAATGCCATTTGTCGGAATAATTAACTTCATCCAGGATATTTCCCTGGCCGTTCAAAATGATTACGCTTCCTTTATCATCGGGAAATGAGGGCATGCTTTTTATTTTTAGAAAGGCATCAGGATTCATTGTTGTGTATTGACTTTTTACCACATCGGGGTCCGTGGTTATCACCATATAATCTCCTGGAAAAAGTAAGTATTCACTGCCGCTCAATTGTTGAATGCTGCTGATTACATTGATACTATTGCGATTTGCGAGATAAATTTTACTTAAGTCAACTACCTTTTGAGAACGGTTATATAATTCAACATAATCCAGTCCTGACGGTAAAGGATTAAAAAGAATTTCATTAATAACCAAATCAAAACTATCAGCGCTTTGTGCCAAACCAAATCTCGCAGAATTTCTTTCTCCGATAATATTTCCCGAACAATCTGAAATATTTTTTGCAGTTACCCGGTAAATGGTTCCAATATTTATTGGGCTATTCAGTGTAATTTTTACGTGATCAAATAAAGGTGGCATTGCCGTGACATTTAAAGCAGCCACACCATTATCAAACACGTAATTCAATGTAGTGGCCGATTTCAGGCTATCAACCGGTTCGCTAAACAGTAGCGTGATCGTTGTAGGATTGTTTGCAAAAGCCCTTAATAATTTTGGAGGATTGTTATTGCTATTATTTCCATCAACAGAATTTTTTCTTCCGGGCGTACCGCCACTGTCGTCTTTACTTGCCGTCCAGTTAGCGAACGCGCCGCACGGATTTTTGGTGTCAATCATTTCCAAAGACCAGCCACCATCTTTTTTCAGTTCATTGGGATACCAGTCGGAAACATATTGTACGGCATGAATTATTTTTCCGTTTGCATCCGCAATTGCAATCAAATCCCCGTCATTATCAAGAGAA
>JAHEZA010000422.1 GCA_023251335.1 Chitinophagaceae bacterium
AAGAATTTTATAAAGCAGGAAATCCTGTTTATTGTATCTATGTGGCAATCGGGCAGAAAGCTTCAACGATCGCTAACGTAATGAAAGTGTTGGAAGATAATGGTGCAATGGAATACACAACAATTGTTGCGGCTTCCGCTTCTGAGCCGGCACCATTACAGTTTTATGCACCGTTTGCCGGCGCCGCTCTCGGAGAATTTTTCCGTGATACCGGCCGTCATGCTTTAATTATTTTTGATGATTTAAGTAAGCAGGCTGTTGCTTATCGTGAGGTTTCTCTTTTATTAAGAAGGCCGCCCGGGCGTGAAGCATATCCCGGAGACGTCTTCTATTTACATAGCCGTTTGCTGGAAAGGGCTGCGAAGATTGTATCGAAAGATGAGATCGCCAGGAAAATGAATGACCTTCCTGAGAATATCAAACATTTGGTAAAAGGTGGCGGATCACTGACTGCGTTACCAATTATTGAAACACAGGCTGGCGACGTATCCGCATATATTCCTACCAACGTAATTTCTATCACAGACGGTCAGATATTCCTGGAAGGAAACTTATTTAATGCAGGTATTCGCCCTGCTATTAACGTAGGTATCTCCGTAAGCCGCGTGGGTGGTAATGCCCAGATCAAATCAATGAAAAAAGTGGCCGGGACTTTAAAACTCGACCAGGCGCTGTACCGCGAAATGGAAGCATTTTCGAAGTTTGGCGGCGACCTGGATGCTGCTACAAAATCAGTGTTGGACAAAGGAGCCAGAAACGTGGAAATATTAAAACAACCGCAGTTCACGCCATATCCGGTTGAGAAACAAGTTGCTATTATTTATCTTGGGACAAACGGATTGATCAGTAATGTGCCTGTAAAAAACATTCAGGATTTTGAAGAGCAGTTTTTGTTGGAAATGGAAAATAAGTATCCCGAAATACTGGCTGAATTTAAAAAAGGCGCTTTGCCGGATGAAGGGGTGAAAAAGATGGTAGCACTGGCGAAAGAGATTTCACATCAGTTTGAAAAATAATTTTGAATAATTTTTTTATTGGAAAAGAGAGAGTCAATTCTCTCTTTTTTTATTCCCCAAAACCTAATTTTCAGTTTTTAATTTTCTTTTCCAATTATGAATTATTATATCAACAAATGGCCTGTTATTCTCATCCCAAACCTGAAAAATGGAAACCATGTATCCGTTTAAATAGACAGCAAAGTCATTTTTTTCAAAACTTATATTCGACGATGACATAATCATAACGACCCGAGGCGTGCCGATCGTGGTATAATCATTTAGAATGCTGTCCATCAATTTTTCATTGTACGGAAATCTTGCAATAATATACTTAATAGTATCTGAATTTTCGATGAAAAACACTTTTTCCGGTTTCCCAAAATTGCAGTAATTCCCTTCCAGGGCTGGTCCGTCAATTGCATAAATAGAACTCTGCGGCACATCATATCTGAGTGAAAGATTGTTCCCATCATTTGCCGTTAGCACTCTCAAGCCGGTGATCGATTTTAACGGGTCTCCTATTTTCCATTTGTCAAATCCGTGATTAAAACAACTCATGGATGATTGTCCGTTGCAATTAGAAATAGTAAGGTTAAAAATGGTAAACAGTAAAATAAATCTTATCATATTTCTTATTAATAAAGCTGTAAAAAATTGGTAAAAAGGCAATCAAAAAAAGTAACTTCACCCAATTCCTTGCCTCCGGTTTCAATATCCGGGATAATATCAAGAAGTTCGCTCATCTTTACATCTGTGGTTTGAAAAATGTTAGTAATCTCCTCTTCTATTATTTTTACTTTAGAAAGTACTATTTCTTCTTCTCTATCAGAAAAATAATTCTTTGTTTTAATTTCTTCAAAATCACCCGTAAAAATTAATTTATTAAAATCTTGATTGTAACAAGTAATTACTATAGAATGAAAAGGTTCTAAAAAACTAAGAAGAATGTGAAAGCGAAAAAAGAATTTTCCAACTTTAATATCAAACATGAGGTAATTACAAAACTCTTTATCAAACAATGGAGATTGGTTAATAATACCTTCGCTGACTTCTCCGCGCAATCTATTAACGAGTTTAGCAAAAAGAACATAATTTTCCCTCTTTTTACTGTTTATCATTTTTAATTTAAGCCTTGTCTGGGATGAGTTATCATATTCTATGTCAGCAAACATTAATCCTTTAGGGAAGTATTTATAAATTGTATGAAGCAACTGAATTTTATCAAGTCTCATTGAAAAATGGATGTTTGTAACGTAGTTATAATTAGGTTAAAGAAAACCCGCTTAGTCCTCATAATTTATCAGATTATCCAATTTTTCTGGAAATAAAAATAATGTTGACAGACTTAAAACGATTAAGAAAATGGCAAAGGCAGAAGTTTTTAGAATTTTTATTTTTTTAGTTCTTAAAATGAAATTTTTGGTATTCATGTGATTCAAAATAGCTGAATTGAAGTTTCAAATTACCAAAACCCCCGTGTTTTATCAATAGGGCATTACTTGCTATGCTTTCTTGCCGAATGATTCTAAAACAAAAATCTACCTAATTTGTCGGTTCACTGTGAATAACATTTAGGAGTACAGGGAGCCGCCTATCTTCCAAACATCTTATCCAATTCATCTTTCTTAAATTCAAGAAATACGGGCTTTCCATTGGGTGTGGTATTGTTGATATTGCAATTGAAAAGATCTTCTACCAATACCTGCATTTCTTTCTCGGATAGATACGTGCCCGCTTTAACAGATTGTTGCCAGGCCAGAGAGCGCAACAATTTTTCCCGTTTACTGAAACTCATATCCATATTAAAATGCTTGTATTGTTCCAGTATTTTTTCAAGCGAATTTTTTTCATTCCCATCTGGCACATCGGCGGGCGAGCCCTGGATCACAAAACTATTATTGCCGAAAGGCTCAACCTGGTAACCCAGAATCTGAAGGTCGGGCAAAAGCTCCTTAAGCAATACAGCATCCGCCGGTGTCAGTTCTATTGCTTCCGGGAATAAACTTCGCTGAATCGCTATAGGCTTGCCTTTCATAGCTTCAGTAAAGCGCTCATACAAAACACGTTCATGAGCATTTTGTTGATGAATCACAATAAAACCATTGCCGTTTTGCGCCAATATTAAACTCTTGTGTATTTGAATATATTCTTCCGCCTCAGGCTTTTTATTAATTTGTGGAGGTCTGTTGTTTCTGAAGGATTGGGAAAATGGGTTTTCATCTTCAGGTTTTATTTCTTTCGGTAAATCACTTGACTTATCAAATGAATTTTGGTTTAACAGATTGTCGTCCCATGTTCCAAGATCACTTCTACTATCAATGAAATGTGCCTGGTTCTTTTGTGTAAATGCTTTGTAGAGAGAAGTACCTGTAGTGGAAAATTGCTTTTCCACAGTAAAAGGTTTACTTACCGCTTCCGTTTGCTGAATGGAAGCATCTAGA
>JAHEZA010000423.1 GCA_023251335.1 Chitinophagaceae bacterium
TTTTCGTTGGCAATCACCATAGTGGGGATATTGGGGTTGGTCTGTTGAATTCCTTCCTGTAACAAGTGAATAATCTCTTCCGCTTCTCTGCCTCTTAAATTCTTATCGCAACGGATAATAATTTCATCAAAATATTTTGCAGAAATTTCTCCCAGTTCGCGGATGTCTTCATCCCGCCTGTCGCCCGTACCGCTGATAACGCCTATTTTTTTAGGATAATCCAACTTCGTTACAAAATCGCACAAAAGCTTTAGCCCGTGGGGATTGTGTGCAAAATCGGCCAGGAAAGTAAAATTTTTAAAGTTAAAAAAATTAAGCCGCCCGGGTGTTTGTGCAGCTGAAGGCATAAAAGATGATAGCGCGGAGCGGATATCATTAATATTAATATCGCGGTACAAATAGGCCGCCAACACAGCCGAAAGACAATTGTTGATATTGTGAATGGCCTTCCCTTCAAAAGTAATCGGTATATCTTTTACGTTCATTACTCTTATCTTCCAGTTG
Organism: Chitinophagaceae bacterium; assembly: GCA_023251335.1. Taxonomy (GTDB): domain Bacteria; phylum Bacteroidota; class Bacteroidia; order Chitinophagales; family Chitinophagaceae; genus Ginsengibacter. Next base: position 505 of record JAHEZA010000423.1, read on the forward strand.
CCTTTTAAAATCGTGATATTATTATTTTCAAACACGGCGCTCAACCCCCCATTTTTGCTATGTTCTTTTATGCGCTCGTTGTTCTCATCCATGCTGAATAAAGCGATATGGCATTTTAGATTATTTTTCATAGCATACACCAGGTTGTCATCCGCATTTAATACAGCGTATCCATGAGAAAAAACTGTTTCCGGCACTACCGCTTTCACCTTAGCCATTTGTTCCAGCGTATTGATGCCTGCAAGCCCCATGTGATCGGCGGCCACATTAGTAACGACGGCTACTTCACAATGATTAAATGCCAGTCCGTTTTTCAGGATACCACCTCTGGCGCATTCCAATACCGCAAAGTCAACCGTAGGATCTTTTAATACGAATTGAGAACTCAATGGCCCGGTACAATCGCCTTTCATCATCAATTGATTTTGTATGTACACACCATCGCTTGTTGTGTAGCCAACTTTCTTTCCTGCAATTTTTGCAATATGAGCGATCAACCTGGATGTAGTTGTTTTCCCATTCGTGCCTGTTATGGCTATGATAGGAATGCGTCCCTCACTTCCTTTCGGAAAAAGCATGTCTACAACCGGCTCTGCTACATTTCTCGGCAATCCCTCAGATGGCTCAATGTGCATCCTGAAACCGGGCGCTGCATTCACTTCCAGGATAGCGCCACCATTTTCAGTTACCGGGGTACGAAGATCATTAGCCATAATATCAATTCCACAAATATCCAACCCGATTATTTTGGCAATGCGTTCACACATAAAAATATTGGTGGGATGTACCTCTTCGGTAACATCATTAGACGTGCCGCCGGTGGAAAGATTGGCCGTTGGCTTTAGTATCACTAATTCATCTTTTAGAGGTATCGTATTTAAGTCGTAATTTTTTTCATCGAGCATTTTTTGAGTGAACTGGTCAATCGTTATTTGCGTCAAAACTTTTTCATGTCCATACCCGCGTCGCGAATCTTTGTTGGTTTCATCTATCAGGTATTGAATCGTATTTTTTCCATCACCTGTTACGGAGGCAGGTGTGCGCAATGCCGCGCAAATAAATTTGTAATTGATTACCAAAATTCGAAAATCAAAACCTGTTATGTATTTTTCAACAATCACGCTACGGCCATATTCTTTAGCGGCATCAAAAGCGGTAATAGCCTGCTCCCAAGTAGTAATATTAGTCGTGTTTCCTTTGCCATGATTGCCATCTATTGGTTTTATCACCAAAGGATAGCCATATTTTTCAACGGCCTGGCCAAGCCCCTCCAATGTTTTAATTACCGTGCCGCCTGGCACCGGTATTTCGGCAGCGCCCAATAAGTTCTTTGTTTCTTCTTTATCGCACGCAATGTCCACCGCAATATTACTGGTAGTGCTCGCTATAGTGGCACGGATTCTTTTTTGGTGAATACCATACCCTAGTTGTACAAGTGACTGTTTATTTAACCTGATATAGGGAATACCTCGTCTGGCCGCTTCTTCCACAATGCAACCGGTGCTGGGGCCAAGCCGTGTGTCTTCTCTTATTTCCCTCAATCGCATAATGTCTTCATCCAATTCGTAAGGGTTATCGTCTATCAGCGCCTGTGCTATACGTACTGCAGCCTTTGCAGTATATACACCTGCATCTTCTTCAATATAACTGAAACATACATAATATTCGCCCTTTATGCCGGTGCCGCGCGTACGTCCAAAACCTGTATCCATGCCGGCCAGGGTTTGCAGTTCTAACGCAATATGTTCTATTACGTGCCCCATCCAGGTACCTTCAATTACGCGCTCGTAAAATCCGCCGGCGTGGCCTTCGCTGCAACGATGTTCATAGAGCGTGGGCATTAATTTATCAAGTCTTTCTTTAAATCCGGGAATCGTATTTGTTGGACGCTCTTCCATTTCTTCGAGGTCCAGTTTCAATTGTATTAGCTTGGTTCTTCTGACGCTCCACAAATTTGGCCCACGCAATACTTTGATTTCAATAATCTTCATAAAGAAATTTTATTTTTTAGATAGAGGAAAAAATAAGCGATTTAAAAAAGCTACAAAAGGTAAGATAGAAAAAATGATTGACAAAAAAACCAGTTGTATTGTGAAACTGCATTTAGATGCGAGCATATCAATGATGGAAGTATAATACTACATGCAAACAATTTACCACTTGCTTCATTCCACATCATTCATTGAATAGTAAACAGACAAAAAAACCTGTTTTCCATTTTGATTCTAAACAAAGGCAAATAGAATTCCAGGAAATAAAAAAATAATAATCATTCTTATTGTTCGTTTACTGTCCTAATGTTCTTCTCGTTTGCTAACGTTGATGGCAGTGTGAGAGGAATAAATCTATATTTAAAATAGTTATGACAATCCATTAATCAACTTAACATAGCTTTGCGCCGCATTATCTAATTGTTGATGAAGAAAATATATATAGTTCTGATCCTGCTTTTTTCAGCAGTAGTCTCGTTTTCACAGAAAAAAAAAGAAAAACTAATTAATGGAATGTACCTGCAATGGGGATATAACCAGGAACGGTACACGCACAGCAATATTCATTTCAAAATGTCGAATGGAAATGATTTTGTGTTGCACAATGCTAAGGCACATGATAAACCCGACATGGATGCTATTTACAAAGAACCGACGGAAGTAACCATTCCGCAATATAATTACAGGGTGGGCTTTTATTTAAATAATACGCATACAAAAGCAATTGAGATTAATTTTGATCACATAAAATATGTGGTAACTGATGGTCAAACGGTACATGTTACCGGAACCATTGATGACGTGAATGTAAATGGTGATAGTGTTTTAAACTATCTTACCTTTTTGCACCTGGAGCACACCGATGGCGGCAACCTCCTGCACATAAATTACGTTCAGCAAAACAACATACTTACTACAAAAAATACGCCGAGGCCC
>JAHEZA010000424.1 GCA_023251335.1 Chitinophagaceae bacterium
TCCAACCACTTTTTGCGGCGTATTTACCCGCACGCTTCCATGATCTGTTGCGACAATCAGATTTATTTTTTTATCTGCTATTTTTTTTAACGCCTGGTGCAATGGAGAATGTTCAAACCACGATGCAGTAAGGCTTCTGTAGCTTATTTCATCTGCCGCAAGTTCCTTCAGCACTTCCATTTCGGTGCGGGCGTGGCTGAGCATATCAACAAAATTGTAAACAATAACGTTGATATCATTACTTAAAAAATTATGGATGTTATCTACTAATTTTTGTGCGTCCTGATGATTGGTAATTTTAGTATAAGAATATCGCAGATCATTTTTTCCGAGCCTTTTTAGTTGTTCTTTAAAAAAGAATTCTTCAAACAAATTCTTGCCGCCTTCTTCATCATCGTTTTTCCACTCAACCGGAAATTGCTTTTCGATATCTATTGGAAGTAACCCTGCGAATATCGCATTGCGGCTATATTGCGTTGCGGTTGGCAATATGGAATAAAACGTGTCTTCCTCGTGGATACGAAAATTTTCCGCAAATAATGGTTGAATGGCTTTCCACTGATCAAAGCGCAAATTGTCAATCAAAATAAAAAAAGTAGGAATATCCTTCTCCACATGAGGAAACACTTTATATTTCATCAGGGTGTTACTCATAATCGGGGCATCGGCGGCAGCGTTGGTTACCCAATTAGAATAATTTTTTGAAATATATTTAAAGAATTCAGTATTAGCTTCGGCCTTTTGCGATTGAAAAACCTCTCTCATTTCGGGACTGTCACTCTTCTTCATTTCCAGTTCCCAATAGACCAGCTTTTTATAAATTTCCATCCATCCATTATAGTCAGGATTGTCGTTTAGCGCCATAAACAATTCCCTGAACTGTTGCTGATACGAGGAGGTTGTCTTTTCTGCCACCAATCTCTTGTTATCAATTATTTTTTTTAATGATAGCCAAACCTGATTCGGATTTACCGGCTTTATTAAATAATCAGTTATCTGAGATCCTATTGCTTCATCCATCAAATTTTCAGTTTCATTTTTTGTAATCAGCACAATAGGTAACTGGGGATTTGTTTCTTTAATTTTTTGCAAGGTTTCTAATCCCGTGATTCCCGGCATACTTTCATCCAGAAGCACCACATCTACAATATTTTCCTTTACAAAATCAATTGCATCATGGCCGTTGCTCAAAGATTTTACCTCATATCCTTTATGTTCCAGAAAAAGTATTTGAGATTTCAAACTTTCCATTTCATCATCTACCCATAAAATTTTTACCGAATTCATTCCTTTTTATGTTTAATCCAAACTCTTAATTAATTGTTACGTTTTTTAGGCGTGGGCTTACAAATATAATTTATTCCTTTGCCAAAAATTACCTTCGCAACCAGGTAAAATCAATTTAACAATTTAAGCGATGCCTTTCAGAAAAATAATCAATGACCCGGTTTTTGGTTTTATCACCATTGATGATGCATTTATTTTTAAAATCATTTCGCACCCTTGCTACCAAAGGCTCCGTCGTATTCACCAAATGGCTTTGGCGCAATTGGTTTATCCGGGTGCCGTACATACAAGGCTTCATCATTCATTAGGCGCTTACCATCTGATGCGCGATGCCATTTACGAATTACGAAGCAAAGGAATATCAATAACCGACGAGGAAGACCAGGCAGCAAAGATCGCCATATTGCTGCATGATATTGGTCATGGACCTTATTCTCATGCCTTAGAAAATACACTGATAAAAAATGTGACTCATGAGGAAATTACCCTGATGTTGATGCAGAAACTGAATGACGAGTTTGATGGCAAAATACAAATGGCAATTGAAATCTTCACAAATAACTACCCGAAAAAATTCCTCCATCAGTTAGTTAGTGGCCAGTTGGATGTGGACCGAATGGATTACCTGATCCGCGATAGTTTTTTCACGGGAGTAAGCGAGGGTGTAATTGGATACGAACGGATAATAAAAATGTTAACGGTTTTTGATGGAGAACTAATGATTGAAGAAAAAGGAATCAACTCTATCGAAAAATTTTTGATCTCACGCAGATTTATGTATTGGCAGGTTTATCTGCATAAGACCGTTTTATGTGCTGAAAAAATGCTCGTAAAAATTATTGAACGTGCAGGGGACATTAAAGCACAATCTCCGTCACCTGTCTTAAATACTTTTTTGAATAGAGAATATGATAGTAAAAGAATAGAAAATCATCTTGATGAATTTTGCAGGCTTGATGATTATGATATTATGTTTTCCATCAAGTCCTGGATAAATCATCCGGATAAAATTTTATCTTTACTTTGCAAAAGTGTTGTCAACCGGCATTTACTTAAAATAGTATATTCAGATCAAGAGATACCCGAAGAATTATTAAATCAAAAAAAGGATCTGGCCACTGCAAAATTAAAAATAAAGAAAGAAGAGTCGGATTACCTGGTTTTTACCGGAGAAGTTGAAAATAAAACTTATAATAATAAAACTGAACACATTCACATTCTATTTAAAGATGACCGGGTTAAGGATATTTCTGAAGTAGATAACGCCCTTATTAATCAAAGTTTATTTGGCTCAGTGAAAAAATTTTACATTTGTTTTATAAATACGGATATAACATTATAGTTTAATTTTAGTTTTTAAAAAATCGATCAAAACACGATGGAGTTTACGGCAAAGCAAATCGCGGAAAAAATAAATGGGAAAATTGAGGGAAATCCTGATGTAAAAGTATCATCATTTGGAAAACTCGAAGAAGCCATTGAAGGGCAGTTGGCTTTTTTAGCTAATCCAAAGTATGAGGAATTTTTATACACCACAAATGCTTCTGTTATTATCATCAATTCCACATTAGAAGTGGGAACGAAACTAAACGCTACCCTCATTCGGGTTAACGATCCTTATTCTTCTTTTGCTGCAATTTTAACTGCTTATTCACAAATGGCCAAGGCAAATTTAACCGGGATACAGGAGCCTTCCTATATTGGAAAATCTGTGTCTTTAGGTGAAAATATATTTATAGGAGCGTTTGCTTATATTGGAAACAATGTTTCAATAGGTAACAATGTAAAAGTTTATCCCCAGGTATTTTTAGGTGACAATGTAACAATTGGCCATGATTCTATCTTATATCCCGGAGTAAAAATTCATCATGATTGTGTAGTAGGAAAAAACGTATCTATTCATGCAGGAGTCGTTATTGGAGGGGACGGTTTCGGATTTGCACCACAATCTGATGGAAGTTTTACAAAGGTACCACAGATTGGAAATGTAGTGATAGACGACAATGTGGAAATAGGTGCCAATACAACTATTGACAGGGCCACGATTGGTTCTACCTTTATTAAAGCCGGAGCTAAACTTGATAACCTTATTCAAATAGCCCACAATGTTGAGATAGGAAATAATACAGTAATAGCAGCTCA
>JAHEZA010000043.1 GCA_023251335.1 Chitinophagaceae bacterium
TGGCGTTCCCCAGTGCAAAACAAAAGGTTTTTAAGAGATACGATGAGATAGAAAGCACCGTTAAAACTTCCGAAAATGTATTGGGCGTTATCATTCATGAAAACCGTTTTACCTATATGGACCGCGGCCTGTACAAAATCATAGACCTTGGAAATTTCTGGGAAGAAAAAACATCATTCCCTATTCCGCTCGGGGGCATTGTTGGTAAAAGAAGTATCGATGAAAACATATTGATGCAGGTGGATGCTTTGATAAGAGAAAGTATGGAATATGCTTTCGAGCATTATCCCCTTGTTAGCGATTATGTAAAAGAACATTCGCAGGAAATGGAAGAGAGCGTGATGAGAAAGCACATCGATCTGTATGTAAATAAATATTCCATCAATCTCGGTGAAGACGGAAGAAAAGCGGTACAGAAGTTTATGGAAATTTACCGGAACACCAGGGGAAATGCAGGCGAGGAGAAATTGTCAGACAAAGAATTATTTTTGGAAGAAGGATAAAATTATTGCAAAACAGATTCAGTGCCATCTGCTAATTTCTAAGTAACCAAATAAAAAAATCAATTTTCTATTTTCCCGGAATAGATATTCCTTTATCGTATAACCATAAAGGTTAGTTCCTTAATAAAAAAAAGGTAAGAAAAAAATAATGGAATTAGGCATTTAAGTCGTGAATTTATTAATGATGCGGTTGAGTTGGAATTGTTGTTTTAATTCTAATTGGCTTTGTTTTTTCTTTCTCTTTTGCCTTGATACAAAAGAAACAAAAAATCAAGGACAACCCGATCGCTCCGCGCGTTTGTCCGGCCATCCCACCGCCACGCCGCAATGCCTCTACTGATCTTCAGTATTTTGAATTATCACGGGCCTTAAAGGCTCCTGAATAAAGATACTTACTATATCTCAAAATTTGTTAGAAGCCAGAGACGGAAAACTGTTTTAGTTCCAATTCAGATCATCACGACCAAAGCGCTTAATTCTAAAAAGGTAATTTAAGTTACAACAATGTTTCCCAGATAAATCTGTCTTTTTGTTGTCGCGCCTCCTCAGCCTGTTCGGGATCATCCGGGCTGTACCAGTCACTGGTGCGTTCTTTGATGATAGATTTGAATTCAGTCATGGTAATCATCTTTTTTGTTGTCACGGGTCTAATTTCACTCACGTCGATACCGTTGACCGTTAACTTTGTAGCAATCCACGAAGTATATAATCTCGGAATGGTAACCCCCATAATGGTTCCCGGTAGACCTTGAAAAGACCCGGGACCTCCGGTCAACGTGATTTCTTCTGTATAAAATGCAAATACATAGACGCTGTCGAAAAGAATAGCAACCGCTTTTCTACAATTAAATCCTGCGATAATCCGGTTCTCATTTTCCAATTTCCAGTTTAGTTTCGGTATTGAATCTGCAACGTTAATATTAGTTCCGTAAACATTCTTTTGTCTGTCAAATTTACCTGAGCTGTAATCATAATAATAATTGTCTTCATCCTCTCCCCTCGTCATGAAATCCGGTAACTTAGGCTCGCCCCAATGATCAAACCGGTAAATGCTTTTATCGTCGGCAAAGGTTAACGTGAAAACTCCTGTTTTGAACCTTGGTAGTTTATCTTTTAGTTGGTCGTAAAATGTGTTATCGCCCATTGTTTTTTTAAAATCCGATTTCACCTCATACTCAATTTTACCCTTGCTGATAAATAGTTGCGCGTTGGTTCCTGCAAATAAAAATATCAGTATTATGATAAGCGATAATTTGATTTTCATACGTGTCGTTTTTAAATCCTTTTATTTAAGTTGTGCTTTCTTTTTTTTATTCTTCCCGCAAGGCATCTATTTAGAACCTTTATTTTTAAAATTCCAGGTAAAGCCAATTAAGAAATATCTTTTCAGCCGGTCATTAATTACCTGCGAGTAAGTATTGCCGTAAAAATTTCTGTCAATACCCACATTCTGGTCCAGGATATCCCTGACGGTAAAGTAAGCGGTAAACTCATCATGCCTGAAAGTGCGCTGCAGGCGGGCATTCCAGATGTTTGTTATGAGATTTTCATCTTCCTGAATTGTTTTTTGCCGGAAATTATAATTGTAGTCGGTGATTAACGACCAAACCTTTTTATAATAGATCGTTCCATAAAAAGACAAGGTATTAGTATAGTAATGAATTTTAGTGTCGTTTTGTGTCGTTTTGTTCGCGTTATAAGCAAACGCATCGCTTATTGAAACATCATATTTCTTTTCTTTTGATTTGGAAATATAGACCCTAAGGCCCGGAGCAGCAGTTTTTGAATAGCTTTTCTCGCCGTTAACAACATTTGCAAAGCGATTTAAACTGAGGCTCGGCGAAAAGTCAAACCGCGTATCAATTTTTTTCACCTTAAATCCTACGCCTCCATAAAAACCGACATTGTAATTTCCGTTTACATTGATTGGTTGGGAAATGGTCTTTCCTGAATCAAGATTGATCATACTGTTATTGGTAATCGCATTGTCTGTAACGCTTGCATAAATAGATTGGTACATCCACAAATCCTTTAAAAAATTATAATTATTATGCCAAATATTAATTGACTGCCTGAAGGATGGTTTCAAATCAGGATTACCTATTACCTGGTTAAAATAATCATTGTTGTTTCTTAAAGGTTGTAGTTGGTTTATAGTAGGTTGCACTGTGCGCCCGCTATAATTAAATCGAATACTATGATTGGGCTTGTAAGTATAGGTAACATTGGCGCTGGGATAAAAGTTGGAATAGTTTCTTATATAATCGTTGCCATAAGTAACATCTTTCAGATCAAAATGGGTGAAGCCTACACCCGAACCGATATTGGCCTTCAATTTCTTATTTGCAAAATTAAAGGTAACCGCAGGTATGTTTTGCAGAATATTTTGCTTGAAATTATTGGATAAGGAATCTATCAGATAATCGTATTTTCCAGACGCGTCAGAATATTGATAGGTTACCTGGTTATTGAAACCATTGTCTAAAACGGCCTGGTACTTAACCTGGACAGAAAGGTCTTTGCTCAAAGGTTCTGTGTAAAGGATGCTTGCGGAGATGGATTGCGTTGATTGTTCGTAATTCATTGTCTGGTTCAGGTTTTGCACACTGGAAGGCGCTCCATCAAAATAGGCCGTATTGATAGATTTTAAAAGTGTGGTTCCGTCGTTATTCTGTGAGTACCAGTTTCCTGAAAAAGAAATTGTGCGTCTTGCTTTTTTAAATTTATGTTGATAGAGCACATTGGCCGATAGGGCACTTTTATCACTATTTGTTTTTAACCGCCGGTCGCTTGTATTTTTAAGCGTTGCACTATCCCCGGTAGTTTCTGAAGTACTTAGGTCGTCACTCTCTGTGTGATAAAAATTAGTATTGGCCGTTACTTTAAGTGAATTTGAAGAATCCAGCTTCATATCAAGGATGCCTTTTATTTTAAAATTATGCCTGTCCACGTGAGTCAGCACATTGGAATTGTCATTCAACACCGAATCGCCGACTTGTGTTTGCGTGAATGTGATTTTACGATTAGAATAATCCTGGCTATTAAATTTCGGAGAAAAATTCAGGTTGTATTTATCTTCCCATTTATTGCTGTATTGCATACCGGCATTAACATTGGTTGTATAACCGTTTTCGGGATCGATATTAGGCTCATTGTCAGAGTTTCCTACCCAGCTAAACGAAACGTCTCCGTTATCATTTATATCCATTGATATGTTATCATTGCCACCATACTTTTGTTCGTCCTGCCAGCTAAGCCCATCCTGGCCTGTGTTTCCATTCAGCAAAAAAGCCGAAAACTTTCGTTTTCCTTTAAACGAACCAAATAGTAAATTACTGTTATACCGGTCATCAATATCTTTTTGCGGGCCACCTGCCACATCAACTTTCCCAAAATACCCCGTTTTCTTATTATCTTTAAGTTTAAGGTTAATTGTTTTCTGGGTTTTACCATCATCTATACCCGAAAATTCCGATTCATCACTTTTCTTATCAAACACCTGCACTTCCTTCACGGCATCCGCACGTAAATTTTTTACGGCCATCCCCGGATCGTCACCAAAAAATTCTTCACCATCTACCAACACCTTTTCTACCGTTTCTCCCATCGCTTTTATGTTACCATCTTTATCTACCTGTATGCCCGGCAATTTTTTTAGTAATTCTTCTACGTTGGCATTTGCACTTACCTTAAAGCTATCAGCAGTATAAACGGTGGTATCGCCCTTAATCCGCATTGGCGAGCCCGTTTTAATAATTACCTCCTGCAATAATTTGGCTTTAGAGATCAAGGCTGTCAATGGAAGTTTGGTATCCTTTTCTATTACCACGTCACTGAGAATATCGGCGTAATGTGGCTGGGATGTCATCAGAATATATTTTCCCGGCGCTATATTTTTTAAAATATATTTTCCTGAAGTATCAGTACGTGTAAAAGAATAAAGAATAGAATCTTTTGGCGTAAGTAACGATACAACCGCATTATAGACCGGTTTATCTTCGTTGGCATCTTTCACTTCGCCGGTCACTTTAACCATTTGTGAAAATGACGAAAAAGAAAAAAATATCGCGGTTGCAAGAGTAAAAAATCTTTTCATTTAGTTTTTTGAAAGGTGGGGGAGAAAAAATGGTTTTATAAAAGTGCATGATTTCCTTATGACAAAACAATCTATTAACTTAAAATTTAGTTAAAGAATACATATATGATTCAAGAAATAAGAAATTCCATAAATATTTTTTAAACTTTTTAATAGTAAAGGTCAGACTAAAAACGCAGGTATCTGCTATCACATCAAGACAACTACAGTAAAGCAATAAATTAAGCAGAATCTTATTTTTATTTTGTAGATAGAAACGCAGAAAAATTGTAACAAAAAAACGGCTACACAACAATGTAGCCGTTACTAAACCCCACAGTATATTAGTTTTTCTCTTTGCTTTTTAACTATTCAGGGGTGCTGTCTAAACTTAAAGGATATTCAAACGGTTCACTATATCCGGGATAAACTCCTGTGATAGTAATATCAGTTTGCGAGCCTATCAAATTTTTTAAATCATCAAGATTTTTTACTTCCTTACCATTTAATTTGGTGATAATAAACCCATCGCGCATTCTTGTCTGGTCATTAAGTACGCCCTGATTTATTTTCTTCACCACTACGCCACCACTCAATCCCAGGTCCTTTGCTTTTTTAGGATCTAATGTTTCCAAATCAGCACCCAGCTTATCCAGCATCGTTGTAGGCTTCACAATCTCAAAATTACCTTCACTGTTCTTTAAAGTTACTTCTATGGTATTCTCAGATCCATTTCTGCTATAGGTTACTTTTACTTTGTCGCCCGGTTTAAAATTGCTTAATTGTTCCTGTAGCTCTGATCCTGTCTGCACAGGTATTCCATTTATTTTTCTGATGATATCGCCTACTTTCATTCCTGCATTTTTTGCGCCGCCATTTTCTACTAAATTAGTGATGTAAATTCCGTCTACACTTTCAGGAATATTGTTGGCTTTTTTCTGTTCGCTATTCATAAATGCGGCATCTAAAAACATTGCGCCCAGAAAACCTCTTTGTACACTACCATATTTAATAAGATCATTCACCACCTTTTTTACAATGTCCACCGGTATCGCATAAGAATATCCGCTATAGTAGCCGGTTTCAGAAGCTATCGCGGAATTGATCCCAATCAATTGCCCATCGGTATTGATCAAGGCACCTCCGCTGTTGCCTGGGTTTACTGCAGCGTCCGTTTGCAGAAAGGATTCTACAGCCATAGAACTGCCCCCGGTTTTGTCACGGTTCAATCCAAGCCTTCTCGACTTCGCACTGATGATTCCTGCAGTAACAGTTGCTTCCAGGTTCAGCGGATAGCCCACTGCCAAAACCCATTGTCCTATTTTTGTATTCGAAGAATTGCCATATAACAGGAACGGCAAATTTGTCGCGTCAATTTTTACAACTGCCAGGTCGTATGCCGGATCGGCAGCAATTACTTTAGCAGTATACGTTTTATAATTGCTCATTGTAACTGTTACTTTATCGGCTCCGGCTACCACATGATTGTTCGTGACGATGTAACCATCATCACTTATAATCACTCCTGAACCAGAGGCCCGCTGGGGAAGAATTCGTTGGCGTCCGCCACCCTCGCCAAATAATTGATTAAAAAGATCATCACCGAATAGATCGGAAAAGGGATTTTTTTGCTGTGGCAAATTATTATTGACCACTTTAGCGTTCGTCATAGTTTTGATATGAACCACAGTGGGAATAGCAGCCGCAGCGGCTTGTGTAAAATCTACCGGCGCTCCGCCTAAGGGGCTATTTCCGCTATCCAGGTACCCGGCCAACTTATAATTAGCAGGAAGATTAGAAGCCTGAAAATTAGGATTGTTGCTGTTATGATAGTATTTATTATATCCAAACAACACCGCAAGCGTGGTTAGAATACTAATCAAAACAGTAAAAAAAATGTTTCTCGTTTTCATTTATGTAAATTTTTATTGTAATTAAATCATTTTGTTTTTTTTCAAAGGTTTTTCGGGAATTCTATGCTCAAATTGTATGCCCGGCTATAAAATTATGGCATGGTTTATAACTTTACTTACCGCTCATTTACCTTTAACAATAAATTAAAAAGACTTTAATAGGTTTTAGAATAATTTTTAAAAAAGATTTTCATTCCAACAATTTAATGACTTTAAGGCTGAACACAAATTTGATTGAACCGTGTAAAATCACCTTATCACTGATCGAAAATCGAAATTTTATTACAATGCTTTTAATTGCGCAATTATGTTGGCTGGATCAGAAGCGCTGAAAACAGCGTTTCCGGTAACTAATACATCGGCCCCGGCTTTTATGAGTTCGGCAGCGTTCTTTAACGAAACACCTCCATCCACTTCTATCTTCGAGGAAGATCCTGAATTATTTATCAAGGTTCTTAATTCTTTTATTTTTTGAATAGACTGCGGAATAAAAGATTGACCGCCGAAGCCGGGATTAACGCTCATTACCAGCGCCACATCAATATCTTTAATAATATCCTGCAACATCAATACTGGCGTTGCCGGATTAATTGCTACGCCCGCACTCATTCCCAGCGATTTTATCTGCTGAATATTTCTGTGTAAATGTGGGCATGCTTCGAAGTGAACAGTCAGGTTATTGGCGCCTGCGTCTTTAAATTCGTCCACATATTTCTCAGGTTCCAGGATCATCAGGTGCACGTCGAAAAACTTGTCACTTGTTTTTCTTATCTGCTTTATAACAGACATTCCAAAACTAATATTCGGAACAAACCTGCCATCCATTACATCCAGGTGAAACCAGTCGGCCCTGCTTTTATCAAGCATCCCGCAATCGCGCTCAAGATGTAAAAAATCGGCTGTTAAAATAGAAGGCGCTATTATCGGCATTTGTTTGTCTATTTATTATTTGAACATTGAATATGGAGCATTTGTCTTTTTGTTTCTTGTTTCTTCTTTTTTAATTACCTATCAATTCAATTACTGCTTCTCTCTAATCTGTCCAATGCTTCCCTTGCCTCACTATAATTCTTATCATACAACAATGCACTTTGATAGCTCTGAATTGCATCTTCTTTCTGGTTCAGTTTTTCATAACATTTTCCCATCCAGTAATAGCCTTCATCAAAATTGTTTTGAAGCATCACGGCGCGCTTCAATACTTTTAATGCTTCATTGTATTGTGTCATTTCATAAAGCGCAATTGCTTTTTCGCGGTAGGCATACATATAAGAAAAATCAAGGCTAAGGCAGCTGTCTAAACTGGCGATTGCTTTTTGATAATCGTTTGTATAATTGTAATATAGCCCCTTTATAAAATACGCATCCTTGCCGGATTTCGCTTTGTTCTCTCTCAGCAATTTATCAGCTATTAGCAATGAGTTTTCATTTTTTATTTCTGCGTAAACTGTGCCGAGCGCCACAAGGTATTCAGGAAGTGGGTAAATGTCTATTGCATGTTCAAGCGAATTAATCGCTCTGATGGTATCGTCGTTTTCAAAATACAAAGTAGCTTTTATATTCCACAGATAGGCGCTGCCACTGTCATGTAGCAGTTCGCTGTCCACGATGCCAATTGCAGAATCATAGTTACCTTCATTTCGGTATGCTTCTATAAGATGCTCTTTTAATATCACTGAATCGGGATATTTCCGGATCGCGCTTTTAATGGAAGCTACCGAATTAGTCTCCGCACCGACATACCTGGGTTTCTTATCAGTCGAATGGCATGAAGCCAATATTAAAATAGAAATAATTAATGAACAAGATAATTTCGCTCGCTTCATATTGCAAATTTAATGTTCCCAAATCGTAAATAAACAATTGCGGGAAATTTGGTATCCCAAAGAATAAAACACATAAAGAATTCGCAAACCGCCAAATTCAGGTTAAGAGATCCGATCACTAATTTTTTGCAATCATTTAATACCCAAAATAGAAAATATGCTGTGACAAGATTTAACGCTAAATGAAATAAAATTTATTAAGTTGCAGTCTTAGTAAACAAACAAATATGTTCAAATTATATTTTCCTTTTTTATGCCTGTTGGCCTTCCTTTTTCCTACTAAAAGACAGTTGCCTCAAACCAAATTTGATTTAGTAAAAAATGATACCGTTCACTATCCTGAAGAACATCATTTTAAAAATATGCGCCAGCTTACATTTGGAGGTGATAACGCCGAAGCTTATTTCAGCTTTGATGGAAAATATATCGTTTACCAGCGTACCGAGCCAAAGGAAGGAATTATGTGCGACCAGATATGGATGGGGAAAATTCCCGAAAATGCCGGCGAGACTTTTGCACCAAAATTGGTGAGTACCGGTATGGGCCGCACCACCTGCGCTTACTTTTACCCGGATGGAAAACACATTTTATATGCTTCGACCCATCTTGGATCCAAAGATTGCCCGCCAGTTCCCGACAAAGAAAAATTGAAAAGATACATCTGGCCTATATATGAAAGTTTCGATATTTTCAAAGCCGACACCAATGGCCATATCGTAAAGCGATTAACCAACACAAAAGGCTATGATGCAGAGGCTACCATTTCGCCCAAAGGTGATAAGATAATATTTACGTCTATGCGTAACGGTGACCTGGATCTTTACACAATGGATCTGGATGGAAAAAATGTAAAACAAATTACCAATACATTGGGATATGATGGCGGCGCATGGTTCAGTCCCGATGGCAAAAAAATTGTCTGGCGTGCCAGCCGGCCAAAGACTGAGGCCGAAATTGAAGATTATAAGAATCTGTTGTCCCAGGGGCTTGTTGCTCCTACTTCTATGGAAGTGTTTGTGGCCAATGCCGATGGAAGCGATGCAAAGCAAATTACGTTTTTAGACAAAGCAAATTGGGCGCCTAACTTTATGCCGGATGGAAAGCATATTATTTTTTGCAGCAATCACGAATATGCAAGAGGTTTCCCTTTTAATATGTATATCACGGATATAAATGGAAAAGGCCTCGAAAAAATAAGCCGGGATAAGGGTTTTGATGCATTTCCCATGTTTAGCCCTGATGGTAAAAAATTTATTTTCAGCAGTAACAGAAATAATGGTGGTGGACATGCAACGAATTTATTTATTGCTGATTGGGTGAAGTAGTCGTGAGTGGCGAATCGTGAATGGTGAATGGTGAGTGGTGAATGGTGAATGGTGAATTGGTTAATTTTTGTAAATCTGGAATTGAAATCCATTTTTACAAAAAAATGCAAATCTGGAATTTTCCGCCGAAACAACTGCCACGTAAGGGCTTCGCATATCAGGCTTCTTACATTAGACATCTTACATCAATTCAATCACTTCGCAATCTTTAATCTCTTTCCCGTCAATGGCAAACCGAACAAGTGTTCTTACTTTTTGCCACCCTTGTTTTCCGGCTGCGCCGGGGTTGATGTGAAGACAATGTAATTTATCATCGTAGATGATTTTCAAAATATGGGAATGGCCGCTGATAAAGAGTTGTGGTTTATGGATCAACAACTCCTTCTTTGTTTCGGGATTATACCGCGGCGGATAACCTCCGATGTGGCGCATCATCACTTTTACCTCTTCGCATATAAAGACTAACTGTTCCGGGTAAACGCTTTTAACATCATACCCATCAATATTTCCATAAACGCCACGAAGTCTTTTCTGACTGCCCCCCGTATGACTGAACTTTGTGAATCCTTCAACCAACTTATTTGCAATTTCAATAGTGCCGAAATCACCCGCATGCCATATCTCATCGCAATTTTTAAAATGTTCAAAAACAGATGGGTCCAGGAAATTATGAGTGTCTGATATGAGGCCGATACGTGTCACGTTTTTTTACAAAAGTAAAACAGAAAAAGAAGGATTTTTTTTTGAATAAAGCATTTAGACCGTGAGCACTTATGATTCCAATTGAATTCAATCGCTGCTTTTAATTCTTTTCTTTTTTGCTTGAACAAAAAAGAAACAAAAAATTCAAGGACAACCCGATCGCTCCGCGCGTTTGTCCGGCCATCCCACTGTCTTGCCGCAATGTATCTAATGAATTTCAGACTTCTAATCATTTCAGATTTTAAAAACCTGACTCAGTTTTTGCAACTGAGATCCTAAACAATCTGAAGTTTTTCAGATCATCATGATCTAAACGTTTTATTCTATTATTTTTTACAGCAAAGCAACTTTTACCCCTGATTCTTAACAGAACCCGCGAAGACACGAGTTGAAAAAAAAATTTCTATCTATCTAAATCTCTCACTTACTTCTAATTCCTTCTTTCCC